>JAAZFB010000091.1 GCA_012511915.1 Clostridiaceae bacterium | reverse complement strand
CCGCAAGAGAGTAATGCTTGTTCTTTATTGTGTCATAATCCACAGCCACTGAAAAATTTTCTTCTTCTTCATTTCTTCTGAAATTATCGATGATATGCTCTATTTCATAATCTCTTAGACGTCTTTTTTTAATATTCCCATCTTTATACTCTTCTCCAAGTTTTGAAGCATCGATGAGAATTACCTTTTCATGCTCTTTTGAATTATCAAAGAAGAGTATAGAAACATTCGTACCTGTAGTCGCAAAGACGTTAGATGGCATACTAATGCACCCATATATGATATGGTTATCAACAATGTGTCTTCTTATGCCAGCAGGTATGCCACTATTAGCTGTAAAAAAGCCTGTTGGTTCAACGATAGCACCTTTCCCTATATCTTTAAGTGAATTAATAACATGTTGAATAAAGCATGTATAAATCGCCATGCTTTCTACTTTTTTTGCAGGAACCTTTGGAACTCCTGCCCAAAAGCGCACTGGCATTGCAGCAATTTTTTCTCTCGTATCCGAAAAATCCATATTAAAAGGCGGATTACTCACAACATAATCAAACTGCCGTAGCGACTGCCCATCATTGGACTTATGATATGGCGATACCAACGTATCACCTTGAATAGCATGATCTAACGAAGATACAAGTCCATTCAATATCAAATTCAGCTTAAGCATTTTGTTGCTTCGCTGTGAAATATCTTGAGAAAAAATCGTACATTTATCTTCACCGATTTGATGAGCAAGTGCCATCAAAAGCGTTCCTGTACCGGCTGATGGATCGTAGCACTCCTTGTTATGAAGGTCAGCATTATCCCCGACTAATAGACGAGCCATAATTGTGGCTATCGCATGCGGAGTATAGTATTCAGCATATTTCCCACCGCCATTAGTATTATAATCCTTTATCAAATACTCGAAAATTGCTGAAAAGAAATCATAGTGTTTTGAAAAGGCTTCCTCAAAAGAGAATGTTACGAGCTTGTCAACCAAAGCTCGCGCAAATGGGGCTCTTTGCGCTGAATCGGTAACAAATTGCGTTATCGGCTCAAACAAAGGGATCTTCGTGTTCTGTGTCGTCTGAGTCGAGAAGATAGCCATATTCTTGTCTGCAATATCGATCATAGTGCTGTCAAAAATAAGATCAAAGTCTCCCTTTGTCTGTTGATTCCAGAGATTCGAAATCAGGTGTTCTGGATTTAATCTTGGTATATCTGGTGACAGTTCATCAAATAAGTCAAGTCTGTCATCTTCGGACATTTCGTCGTATGCTTTTTCCCACTGCTCTGCAACAGCAAGTTTTGGACTTATTTTCTTAATAGCAAACCCAAACTTGTCATTAACAAACTTATACAAAAAGACCTGTGTAATAACCTTGTACTCGTTGCCATCATTTCCCATGCCATAGGTTTGGCAGGTTGCCTTTAGGGCATCTATTAATGCTATGGTTTTTCTTTTTATGTTCATAACTTCCTCCTAAATTTATGCTGCTGGATAAGTTGCGTTGTACTGATTAAGATATTGGCGTGTAATCCTGCTTTGTATGAATAATCTATCCTCGCGATCGCTCTCAAAGGCAAGTCTATTAAGCCCTTCTTTTATTTGCGTCATGACTGTTTGCTCAAAGTAGGCATCTTTCTTTAAAATATCATTTCGGTCGTATACCTTCTGATCGATGTCTGCCTTAATTGAAAGCATTACGCCCATAATGGATTCATCATACATAGAAACTATTGGCTTATGCCCACTTACCTTTCGACGCTCATTTTCTTCCCGAATACGCTTGTGTACCCTAGTGAACTTGGCATCTCCGTTATATTTTTTAAGCAAAACAGAATTGCGTTTTTGAAGTTCTGAAAGTTTTTTCAAGACCTCATCAAGTGCCTTTGAATGTGCTTCAAATTTACTAATGCTATCCACTACAAAGCCATGTTCTTTAAATCGCTGCATAAAAGCCTCCCTAATTGTAATGAACTCAGGGTCCTCAGGGTCAACGTTTTCTGTAAAGCTTTGAATTGTTTTTCTCCATTTTTCTTGAAGTTCTGCTCCACCAGAAATGATTTTCATTTCTTCCTCACCAATTTTTCGGAAGTTAAATTCAATATCCTGCATAGCCTCATTGACTAGATGTCGTGTTGCATCCGAGCCTTCAAAGACTTCCTTTTGGTTTATACTGTCAATGGCATGCTGAATTTCAGAAATCATTTGTGGCAGCTTGGTCAGTTCTAACTTTGCGAATGCTGCTTTCAAATCATCGTCGCCAAATGTACGAACAATGTTGCAACAGTCACGAGCAGCAACAAGAACTTTCTTTAACTTCAACAACTCCTGTTTGTCCTCAATGGTCGAGATTTCCGAACTAAACTCTTCTGCATTATCGGTTGAGTAATTAAACAACACCTGACGGACTTCTTGCATCTGAGCGATTAGAGCATCCTTGTCCTCAATAACCTGTCGGAATGTATCAGTCTCATTTCCCTCGCCAGTCTCTTCCGGATCATTAAACCTATTCAGCTCACGTAAGTAGGCTTCATTGGTCTCATCGAAGTTTTCCTTTATGTCGGCAAAGTCTATGACAAAACCATAACGGTTATTCTTATAAGGTCGGTTAACGCGAGTCAGCGCTTGAAGAAGGTTATGATCTTTGAGTTTACGTCCAAAATACAAACGCTTAAGTCTTGGAGCATCAAAGCCGGTAACAAGCATGTTAAATACGATAAGAACATCAATAGTCATGTTTTTCTTGAAGTCCTTTACAATCTGCTTTCTAGTTTCCTTGTCATCACTATCGTGGAGTATAAGACCTGCTCTAAAGTGTGTCTTTTCCGATGTACTTAAATTGATAGCATTTTGAACTTCATCAAAAAATGCATACAATTTCCTTGCTTGTTCACTTGTCTCGCAAATAATCATACCACCGAGAGTTTTATCCCCTTGAATCTGTCGGAACTGTTTCATGTCGGTAATAATATATCTTAGCAGTTCTTTAACATATCTATCATGTTCGATTATGACACTTTTCTTTATATCTTTCTTTTGCACGAGTTTCTCAAGGCTCTCGTATATTTGAGAAAGCTTTTCCTTATAAGCAGTTTCAATATCCTCGCGGATGATTTTCAATGTGTACCCATCCTGAATAGATTTATCGTAATAATAGGTGTGTAGGTAATCACCGAAAACCTTCCAAGATGCACGTTCTTCTTTCAGGAGCGGTGTGCCCGTAAGCGCAATTTTGATGGAGTTTTGATCTGCATCAAACAGGTTAGCCAGGAAGCTACCCTTTGGATTATAACCGCGATGTGCCTCATCAACGATAAAAATACGTTGGAGGTTAGTAGCATATCCTGGGATGGTCACTCTGGTCTTATCTTCATCAAATCGCTGGATATTAACAACCGTTATTTCAGGCCTTCCGCTGGTTCCTTCAAGGGACTGATTGGTGCGGAATTGTTCCATTAATTCCGCACGAGTGTTGGCTGTCTTAACTTCAATCCCACGTGCTTCAAACTCCTGAGAAGCCTGTTCCATTAGATCAAGTCGGTCAACGATAAAGTAGAACTTTACAACTTTGTTCTTTTTGGCAAAATAGTCCGTCAAAACATCGGTAAGATAATAAGACAACGCGGTTTTGCCGCTGCCTTGTGTGTGCCAAATGACGCCTGACATGATTCCCTCAGCAAGCTATTGCCGTATGGCTAATGCTGCAAATAGTTGCTGATAACGCATTATGTGCTTTTGGTCGGTGGATTCAATCTTGCCATCCACTTCGCGTTCCATCTTCACATAAGCAATGCTATATTTCAAAATATACAATAAGCGCTCTGGTGAGCACATCGATGTGATGATACGATTAGTAGGGGTGTTAATATTCAAATTGGTCTGATATTCAGGCGCGTGGTGAATAACCTGACAGTTGAAGTCTGTTAGAATTTTTCGCTCAACTTCCACATTATATTCCATATATGGATAGTTCTTAATATAAGGTGCAACTGTTGCATTTCCTATATTTTCTTCTCTGAAACAGTTAAACGGAGTGCTTGTCCTTGCGGCAGTACAATAAAAGGCCCCCTGAATCGGCACAATACCGCCTAGTGTGTCATATTCCATATTATTAGAGAAAATCATTAGTTGAGTAATATTGATAAAACGTCGGAATTTCTTATTCGGAAATCGTTGCCTATTCATCCGTCCGCTCTCGGCAACCATTCCACCAAGATTGTTTGGCTTTTTTACTTCAATGAACACAAGAGGAAGCCCGTTGATAAAAAGCGTAATATCCGGGCGAAATTCATCTTGATCTCGTTTACAGGTAAACTCAGCAGTACAATGATATACGTTATTCTCCGGATGGTCTAAGTCAACAAGACGAGTTGGAGATACACTAGTTAACCTTTTATAAAAGCTACGACCTAAGTCGTCGTTGTCCAGTTCCTGTCGAATTTGACGTAGGACTTCTTCAGCTTCACCTTCATGCTTAGGGTTTAACTTGGCAAATTGAGTCTTAAAAACCTCTCGCAAAATATTGGTATCCGGGTCAAAAATAGCCCCAGCCATTTCCTCTGTGATCTTCCCAAAGTAAGTATAGCCTAATCTTGTCAAATGTACGAGGGCAGGCATTTGTACACGTGTCGCCTCGTTAAATTTTTCAGCACCGTTTAGCATATCTTATCCTCCCTTTACCATAACCTGCACTCATCATCTTAGATTGATTTTTACGGAAATTGCCATTCAAAAGGCATAGTCTTAAACATCCTTATCATTATCATCAGGTACAATTTGCATGATATCGCCAACATCACAGTTAAGTGCCGTGCAGATTTTTAGCAGTATCTCTGTGTTCACATTGCCTCCATTACCGAGTTTTGCAACGGATGTAGCACTAATGCCGCTCATCTCACGTAAGGACTTTTTGTTTATTCCTTTATCAATCATCAGTTTCCATAGTTTGTTATAGCTGAATCGCATATGCTTTTCCTCCCACAAATGCATTCACACACCTTAGATATCATTCCATGTGCGGCCGAACAGAGCACCTTCACCTATAGACAGTTGGAGAATCTTTGTTTTCTCCATGATTTTCTGCGCTTCTTCGGTGTATGAGCCCTCCTTGTCCATAGCAATAAACACCTGCTTAGGTGTTTTTGAATATAAGAGTAGAATCCTTTCTATAGCCTCATCTGCAATATGTTTCAGCATTACGGAATCGTGGACCAACAACGGCAGATTTGTAATATTAAGCATTGCCAAATCAAAAACAACTAAACCTTTATATTGAGATCCCGTGCCGCCATCGCGGGGAGTAAAAAAACTATAATGAGATGCATCGCTTATTAGTAATGATGGTGCAGTTTTCTTACCGTCATAAATCGCGTTATTAATTATCACCATTTCAGCATTTATTGCCTGCTGCATGAACGAAATTTGCTCTCGTACCAGATTGTTTAGTGATTCCTCATAAGCTTTTGCTGTTTCTGTCAATTTCTCTGTCTCAACACAATTATCATTTGCGGCACGAAGAGTCTTTAGCTCCTTATCTATTGATGCATATTGCTCTAAAACTGCCTTTGACAAGTCCGTGACAGCACCAATTTTAGCGATGTTGGTTTCTATTGTTGTCATTTCAGTGTCTATCAAGTCAACGGTAGCCCTTAGATTATCCTCAGCCTCGGAAAACTCATCTTTCAAAATGCCTGCTAACTGCTTATGAAATTCCTCAATTGCATCTATACGAAGTAAATCAACGTTAGGGAAAAAACGCTGTAGAGCTTCATAATTCCGCTTAAATTTTTTCTGCCCAAGTTCTTTATCCGTTCGAATTGCACGAAGCTGAGATATCAGTCTGGAACGTTGTCTTTTGTAATTTGAAAGACTGTTTTGTAATAGTGATAATTGTTCCGCTTGTACGGAATCCAGATCGAGTAATCCACCGGAACTCTTTCTTACTAAATCCTCAGCTTGAAATGCCAGCTCCACTAATCGCTTCTCGTTGTTATTAAACTCTGTTTGGTTTCGTACAAATGGAATATACTGATATTTTTGTGCGTTTCTAAATGTTGCGTATCTGTCCTTGGCATCTTTCGCAATTTTGGATTGTTCAGCTATACCAGAATACAAATCAAGAATCTTAAGTAATCCTTCTATTGCGACTTTTGCAGTTTCTTGCTTTGCCTGATGGAGCGGATGTTCCTCATCGAGTGTCTCTCTTTTATAAACTCGGATGAATCTTCCTATTGCATTACGAAGAGTCAACCCGGGCAGATTAAGCTTGTACTCCCTGGACAAAAATTCAGTATAGTCATCCAAAGAAAGGTCTTTACCCTCAAGAATATCGTAATCAGAATTACAACGATAAACCTTGTTGTATTCTCCAGTAGACCGTCCAAAATGGTACAGCCCATTTTCAAATGCAAAGGTAAAGAATATCGTATGGACACCAACTTCTGTCTGCACATCAGTCAGTCTATCAATATAGTCAGTCCCTCCGAAAATAAAATCAATAATCATCAAGAATGTTGACTTACCTATAGAGTTCGAGCCGGAATCACTTCCAAGGACTACATTGAGTCCCGAATGTACAGGTATTCTGCCCCGTGGCCTTCCGTGGTCTAAGAACTTGTCACATAGAATTTCGATCAACATAGCGCAGCGTACCTCCTTCTCGATTAAATTCAGTTTTACCAAGAGCAAATAAACAATCTAGTATTTCTAAAAATTCTCCGATATCCGATACTTTATTTTTAACTTTCTTGTATAAATCTTTTGGCTTCATTTCCTCTTCTACTAGATAATTAAGAACAATTGGAAACTTCGCCAATATACTGTCCTGATATGGCGTTACTTTACTAGGAAATCTCACGGAACACCTCGCAATTCTGAATGAAATATGCAACCACAATATGGCAGGCACGAATAAATTTGCTTCCAACTTGCGATTTGTTTTTAATCCATTCGGCCAACTGATCCACTATTTCTTCCTGGGATAAAGTTCCGTTGTCTAACTTTTTATAGGCTGTATTCACCTCAGAAGCTATAAGCTCAAAATCGCCAGTTCCATCTCTTTCCATTGCGGCAAACATATCATTGATGAAATTGTAATAGCGAAGTACCCTGGTCGTCTCATCGTTCTTCAGCATATGGTTATCTGGAGATATTTTCTGATCTATGCGTAGAGCTTCCATTGGAAGTTCTACAAGAGCATCTTCGTTAATATCTCCGACTAACCCAAATAAAACAGTCTGTATTTCATCTTCTAAAGCCATGTCATTGACATCGGCCCTTAAGGCATAGTTTGCAACCATCCTGTCTTTTATGTCTCTCAGCTTTATGTAATCTTCACGAGTTGGCTCCACGCGATAATCTTCAGCGTGGTCACGACATAGAGCAATCCGATTGTCAAAAGCATCAAGTCGTATTGGCGGCGTTACTCCTTCGAATTCAGCTTCGTGTCCTATCAAATCGATAGGATAAAGCGATACTATCCCATAACGCTTAACCGCTGTTGTTTTCACATATTCAACCAATGGAGCATGGCAGGTAGGACATTCGTATCCCGCTTCGGCGAGTAAAGGGATATCGTTAATCTCCAAAGGCGTGGTTGCTAATCTGTTGGTACGATTTATCACATACAACAGAAGGTTAGCCAGAAACTCTGAGTTTTTATCTGCGTCATATAACTTTTGAAGACTATTTTTCTTCTTTGACGAAATATCCCGGTCGTCATGAATAGTGTTAATTAATGTTTCATACAAGTCATCGCTAACATATGGATTCAAGTACGGGATGATCACAGTTCTAAAATGCGCAATCGCCTCGCTCAGCAGAGATGCTGATGTGCAGGCGTTTTTTATTGCCTTTGGAACATCAACCTTTCGATTCATTAGATCGCTGATCAGCGATGATGCAAGATGTATAGGGTTTCCCTTTTTATCGACAACGCTTTCTTTATCCGTTATCCAGCCTAACAAGGTATCAACGACATCCTTATCATCGTTGGGCGGCTGCATAGCAGCCTGTAGGCTTTTGGCAAATGTTGCAAAACAAAGCTGCATTACGGCGATCTCTCCCTTCTAATTCGAAATCCACTCGAACTAAACTCGAATTTCACATTAACTTCTTTTCAGAGCAACGCTGGTAACATTTTAAGTGAAAGTGGCCAGCAATGTTTAATTCAAAACACACCTATCCAAGTGCCACTCTTAAATATCATATCACGGACTTTCGCAAAAATAAACAAAATTTTGCGAACGCAAAACAACATCGTTTGAAGCGTTTCTTAATTCGCGAAAGTACTGTGAAAAAATCGCCTCGGAGTGCATCCGCTGATCACGGATGGTTCAGCGCCAAGAGGCGTACAACCCAATATCAAACAGCTGACTACTGAACAGGAAGCTGCAATCCGAAACGGAGAAATCTGTGTTGGACTGCGGTCGGTCTTTTATTGCCTTTTTCAGCTGAGCAGCTCAATTCCTCCGTTTCGAGACAACGAAAAACGGAGGAATTTTTATGTCAAACCATGACAATCAGGACCAAACCAACGAACGGAAAATCTACCTCAAGGACCTGCACCAATGGGTGCAAGTCAGCAAGACCGACTACGACAACTATTACCGTGACATCAATGCCTATCGCCGCAGACAACAGGAGCACGGCCGCTGTGTCTGACCAGCAAACAAACGCTACCTCTGCGATATGGACTGCTGGACCTGCCGTTTTCACAAGGCCGGTGATGAACTTTCCCTTGATTACACCGTGACAGACGACGACGGCAACGAAAAGAGCTGGCTCGATGACTTGGCGGATGATGCTCCCAGCGCTCACTCCATTTTAGAGGATCGCGAACTGCTTGACACCCTTATCTGCAAATTGAACGAGCTTGATCCCGACGGTCGCCGAATTTGCGAGCTTCTGCTTCAGGAAAAGTCTGAACGAGAGATTGCTGCCATCATGGGCATTTCCCGGCAATCCACCATCAACTACAAGAAGAAAAAGGCGTTTGACGCTTTGCGGGAGCTTCTACGCGACTACATCTAATACCTTATCCATTTTTCTCCGGCTGCCTAAATTGGTGGCCGGAGAAAATCTTTTTCCCTGATTTTCGTTCAAACACCATTCTCGCCTCCATTGGGTAGTGGAAAGAGCAAAACGACAAGCGCTCCTTCCAAGGAGGTGAAAGAAATGCAAAAGGCACAGACAAGACCACGGAACTGCGCTG
>JAAZFB010000090.1 GCA_012511915.1 Clostridiaceae bacterium | reverse complement strand
GGCAGACTTTTATGTGTGGAAACGGGCGAGAGAATCAGGCTATACGATTTCATACTTGATTTCCCGAACCAAAGTCTGAGGGAAGGCTTTGCCGAGAAAAGGTCATTTTCGATGGAAATAGACCTGCTGATACCACCCAAGTATTTTGATAAGCCTTTAGGTGACCCTGCTGAGCTTAAAGGTAAACGGTTTAATGTGTGGCTCGAGATTTTGAACAATTCCAACGGTCCGTATATAACCTATATGACGGCAGACAGAGGCAGAAATTCGTATCTGGGGGTTATAGAGCTTAATGACGACATGAAATGGGTGTTTACACCCGGACGTACGCCGGAATAGAGAGATGTAATTACTAACACTGATTCCAAACCGAAGCATTTATATGTTTCTGTTTGGAATCCTTTCTGTATATCAGTGGTGCTTATTCTTAAAATGCATGGAGGATAAATATGAAATATAAAGAAAACTGGTCGGAGAGTGCTGTGCGTTTTACTAAATGGTGGAACGGAGAAAAAATGGATAGGCCTTTATTATGGATAGTTGCGAAAAAAGAGCGTTTTGACGAAGAACCGGAAAAATCATACCTGCGAATAATGAAATTGAATTTCATTTAGATGTAAACAGAAAAGTTAAAGAGATGCGAAATATGTGTAAAACACATACGTTTTACGGTGATGCTTATCCGTATATGTCGGTTGATATAGGCCCCGGTTCTATGGCGACCTATTTAGGCTCAGAGCCAATATTTAAGTGGGATACCGTTTGGTTTACCGAATGTATTAAAGATTGGAATGATTGGCAAGAATTTAAGTTTGATAATAATAATTATTGGTGGGAGAAGCATTAATCATTGGTAAAAAAGGCGCGGGAATTATCGAATAATGATTTTTTCATAGGCATTACTGATATTGTTGAAGGTATTGATATTATTGCGAATATGAGAGGCCCGCAAAACTTATGCTATGACCTTATTGATGAACCGGATGTTATACATTCAAGAATAAAACAGCTTGACAACATATATTTTGAATATTATGATAGAATGTATGATGTGGTTAAGCAGGAAGATAACAGCAGCTGCTATATGTGTTTTAGTATATGGGGGCATGGGAAGACTGCAAAGATACAGTGTGATTTTTCGGCACTTATGTCACCTAATCAATTCAAAGAGTTTACAGTGCCGTCAATCCGTGAACAGTGCAAAAGGCTGGATAATGCTCTATATCATCTTGATGGAGTAGATGCACTGAAGCACGTTGATGAGCTGCTTAAAATTAAGGATATAAAAGCAATTCAATGGACAGCAGGGGCAGGTAAGCCGGACGGTGGAAGTGAGCAATGGTATGATTTGTATGAAAAAGTAAGAAGTTCCGGTAAGCCGTTATGGATTCAAATTGAAACCGGTTGTATAGATGAATGGATTGAAAAAGCAGATAAAATCGTTCGCCTCTTCGGAAATCAAGGCTTGTACTTTTTATTTCCGAATATGAGTGATAAGGATGCCAAAAAATTGCTCTCAAAAGCTGAAGATAGCTGGACTTTTTAAAATCGCAATCGCAAATTCCCAAAGTAGGTTCCGCAGTAGGTAATACTATTCCCATTTTAAAATGTTGACACATTCGTGTCAACGACGCCGTTGGCGCAAGGAACAGTATAGGATGTTATTCTAAGCCGTTTGAATGTTCTGTTTGCCGACCGCGAAGTAAGGTATGTAATAACTACATTATAAGCTTTGCCTACCCATGGGCAAGGATATATGTTTCTATTAATATTTATGGGCAGAAAGGTTAAGGAATGTGTTATGTCTGAAAAATTGAAGATAGGTGTTTTTGGTGCTTACAGAGGACAAGCGATGATTGATGTTTTACTAAACCATCCCAAAGCCGAGCTCGTTGCGGTATGCGATAAGTACCGGCCGGCGCTGGATAAGGTAGAGGCAAAGGCGAAGGAGAATGATTTAAAGGTTGCCCTATACAAAACCTTTGACGAATTTGAGAATCACCCCATGGATGCCGTGGTTTTGGCCAACTACGCCACCGAGCATGCACCTTATGCTATTCGCCTATTAAAAGCAGGGAAACACATCCTCTGTGAAGTATTGCCTTGCGAAACTTTGTCTCAGGCAGTAGAGCTTGTTGAGGCAGTAGAGCAAAGCGGTAAGGTTTATGCTTATGCGGAAAACTATTGCTATATGGCACATACCTTTGAGATGTGGAGAAGATACGAAAACGGAGATATCGGAGAAGTTATGTACGGCGAGGGCGAGTATGTACATGATTGCGGCGGGATTTGGCAGCGTATTACATATGGTGAAGAAAATCACTGGAGAAATCTTATGTATTCTACATATTACTGTACCCACAGTATCGGCCCCCTGCTTGCAATAACCGGTCAGCGGCCTGTAAGCGTTGTGGGCTTTGAAACTATGCCGGCACCTTGGATGGTTGATTTAGGCTCTAAAAGCGGCCTTCCGGGAGGGGTTATTATAATGAATATGGATAACGGAGCTGTTTTCAAGAGCTTGCATGGCAGTCTAAAGCGTGAGCCGGGAAGCGTAAATTATCAAGTGTATGGCACAAAGGGTATGATGGAATCAAACAGATGGAATGGGGAAGAAATGTCATTGTACATAGAAGGAGAAGAGTTGTGCAAAGGTGAGCTAAGCCATTATAAACCTGAAAAGTTTGTTTCGGCAGATTTGGCGAAAAACTTTGCCGGTCATGGTGGTAGTGACTTTTATCCGACGCACTTTTTCATAGAAAAAATACTGGGAACCGAAGAAGGAAAGAAATACAGCATTGATGTGTATCAGGCGATTGATATGGGCTTGTGCGGTATAATGGCATATCGTTCTATATTGACAGGCAATAAGGCTGTTGAAATACCGAACCTTCGAATTAAATCCGAAAGGGATAAATACAGAAACGACCATGCATGTACAAATCCCGAAATTGCAGGGAATCAGTTGCTACCCGCATATCATACAGGAACTATAGATATACCAAAAGAGGTATATGAAAGTGTTAAGAATAAATATGAATTGGGAAAATGAATTATTCAATAAAAATGAGAAGCCACTGGATAAGTTTGTAGATGGTTATAGCAATACATCTGTTTTTCGTACAATTGCATTTATTGGAGATAGTCTTTCTTCCGGAGAGTTGGAAACTCGCGATGAGAATAATAAACCCGGATATCACGATTTGTTTGATTATTCGTGGGGACAGTATATTGCAAGAAAAAATGGACTAAAGGCTTATAATTTTTCTAGAGGCGGAATGACAGCGAAGGAATATATAGAAAGCTTTGCGGAACAAAATAACTATTGGGATAAAGAAAAGGCTTGTCAGGCTTATGTACTTGCTTTAGGCGTAAATGATATTTATAATCGAAATATGGAGATAGGTACGATTGATGATATAGATAAAAATGATTATCGAAAAAACAAACATACGTTTGCAGGATATTATGGGGCAATTATAAGTCGTTACAAAGAAATATCGCCTGATGCTAAATTTTTCTTTGTTACATTTCCTAATTCAAACACTCCAAATCGTGATGATAAAACACTTGGGATGATAAACCTTTTATATGCTATATCAGATT
>JAAZFB010000089.1 GCA_012511915.1 Clostridiaceae bacterium | reverse complement strand
TGTTATAAGATGCGTTCCGTATCTATTGAAGAAAGCCTTTGGGTTAAGAGATATCAAATCATCCATAAACTGGTCATTAAATGTTTTATATGAACCGTCTGCATTCATGCCCCACAAATCAGAAGCGCCCATATTCAGTGCATATTGATAAGCCTTAGCTTTAATGGACATACCCATGCTTGTCTTTTTAGTATTGTCAGAGCTTGACCATTGACCGGAAAAACCAAATTTTGTTTTAATATCGGTCTCCGCCAAAATAAATTCCGTATGTACATCAACACTCGCACTTACATTTGTTGTAGTATTTCTTATGTATGACGACATATCGGTAATGTAAGTAAGCTCGGAATCAACAGATCCCTCTCTTGTTCTGTTAGTGGATAAGCCCTCGTTACTTTTAAATACTTCATAAGCCGAGAGATTTTGAGTTTCTATCATTTTCCCCGACAATAAATTGAAACCCTTTCCAAGTTCAATACTTGATGTTACATCAGCATCTGTAAAAGCCTTTGCTGTAATAGGTGTTACAATTGTTGTGCTTGTAACAGCTAAAAAAACAGACATTGCAAATGATAATATCTTACTATATTTTATCTTCATTTTACACTCTCCTTTTCTGCTTCACAAAGTGGTTTCATGTTTGTTACAATATCCCACAAAAATGCTTTAATTTCAGTTGAACCCTCTGTATTTATTTGCTCGCTGATATTAAATTCTGCATCATTTTCAATATCAAAAAACTTAAAATCAACTAATACTGCACCTTTATAGCTTGCAATCACGCCTAAGCATTTGCCCGTTATTCCCTTAAATGAAGCCTTATTATTTTCAAGTAAAACAACGTTTGATTTCACAGTTATGTTTCCGCTTTCAAACTTAACGTTAGATACAGTATACTTGTCATCTTCAAGTCGGTTAGCCTCTTTGTATGTTAAAGCAATGTTGCTTTTTCCTGAAAAACCGTTCTTTACTTTAAATGTTAGGTTAGCTACAACTCCATTACTCATATTGTTTTCCTGATTAAGTGCTGTTTGATATCTTAACAAATAAGCACCCTCAACAAAATATGTACTTTGAAAACCTGACAATAATTCTGTATCATCACACTTTACAAATTCGAATTCGTCCTTGTTATAATCTACAGAACATTTAAAAGAAATAATCCCGCTGTTGTTTTCGATTGCAACAGGAACAATAATTATATCGCCCGGCATAACATATACATCACTTGAAACAATGGCAGGCCCGGTTTCAGCATGAACCGCAAAACAACTAAAGCAAATAATTAAAGCTATAATTGTTAAATATAGTTTTTTCATAAGTCCTCCTATTGTGTAAATGTGTACAGTCCTGCATTATGACGAAGCAGCAAGATTACATCTCTATCTTCTAGTACACCGTTTCCGTCTATGTCTGCCGGAATAACCAACATATCAACAGGTATGTTATTTAGGTATCTGTTAAGCAATATTCCATCCCAATCTGTTATTTGGGTATCACCGTCAACATCACCCTTAACATTTTTAACTAAATTGATTTTTCCCAGTGCGGAGGACACACTGACTAACTCACCGTCAGAGTTTCTCGATTCTAAATAATCAAACTTGATATCATAGGATTTGAAATAATCACTGTCTGCAATGATTGGATTTTTTTCATTTACACCGAATGTCAGCGTAACAATCTCGCCGTTACCTTCATTGTTTTGGGATTCATAGTCCTCATCAAGCCATTTTAAAACTTGAGGATTTGTAAGTGCTAATAAGCCACTGTCAGTAGGGTCTTTAAAGCCAGTTAAAACCTTATTGTCGCTGACACTCTTCAATGTGAACGCTGTTTTATCATAATACAGCTTGCTTCTTAGTGAAATAAGACCTGGGTTATTTTCCAAATAAATGTGTACCTTAATATCATTGCCCGGTGCAGCATTCGCTTCTTTTATAACAAGTTTTCCGCAAACACCGTCATGTATGACATTTACTTTATATGCTCCTGTCATTCCTTGGTATGAGATTGTTACATCTCTTTCACCAACGTCGCCTTCAAATACTACATTGTCAATACTTGTTTTTATTGCTCCGTTTTCGTTTGATATAAATTCAGTATCACCGTTATTAAAAACAAGCTCAATTGTCAGTAAGCTTGTATCTGCTTCTTCACCCTGCTTATATTCTGTTTTACCTAATGATAAAATATTAAGCTGCTTGGGGGCTTTTTCTAATGCATACATTCTGAATTCATTGTCATATTGCAAATACGAAAACTTAACGGTTGTCGGCCCTGCCTCAGAAAAATCATAAACATATTTTGCTGAAGTTGTAATATCCTTGTAAGTAGAAACATCCGACGGATTTTTTGCATAATACAGCTTCATATTGTTTGTATCGATTATTCCGTTTTGGTAGCAGGTTAAGCCCGGTCTATGAAGCAAAATGAAGTAAGGTTTTGTTACATTTGTAACAAGATACGGTTTCATGCCATCAACATCCCAGCTATCGCTTAATTTAATTAATGAATTTGTAGCTTTAAATAACTCAGCAAAGTCTGCACATGACTTTACCGTTGTGTTGGTGTCGGCTTGATTTATTGCCTCACCTTTACAAAATAGGTTACCTACCTGAGTTATCGCCGCAATTTCGCTTCTGCCGAAAAGCTGCCCCTTGTCATCATGAGCTGCGCCTGACTCACCGACAATATTATCATAAGAAATAATATTTGTGCAGTTGTCATCTAAAACTCCATTTAAAATACTGCAATAGCCAAAAACCGCTCCTCTGCCTGAGACGGTATTTTGACTTGAATATATACGGTTGTTTGTTACAAATATATTTGATACCTGAGGACTGTTTTCGATTTTAGCATAATACTTACCGCAAACAATGCCGGCATAATTACCGTTTGTTGTACACGATGTAAGATTCATTGTTTGTGCGTAGTAACAATCTTTTGCTGAGATATTGTTTAATATTCCTATATTATATCCAATACAAGGTGAACTGTATAAGTATAAGCTTGAAGCACTGCTGATAGAGAATTTCGGAACACTTACTACATTCTCAATCGATACATTTTCAATGATACCGGCGTTGTATCCGCAAAGCACACCTGAAAATACTTTTGCATCAATGTTGGGAGAAGCAGTCATGATGAATTCAATGCTGTTTGTCGCATTCTCTTCGGCTGCGCTCGGCACACAGCTGTTGTTGCAGTCCTTAATGTTCAAATTCTTTATTGTACCGCTGTTGTACGGAAATAACCCACTGAAAGCGTATTTTTGTAAGTAATATTGCGGATTTAATTTCAAATATGAAATTGTATAATTACCACCGTCAAATACTCCTGTAAACGGAGCTTCCGGCGTTCCTATACCTCCGAAATATTTATCCATGCTTATGTCATTGGTAAGTACGTATTTTCCGTCTAACGGATAATCTGTAATTCTGCCGATTCTAGCAAGATCATTTTGTGTGCTAATTTGAATATAGTCATCATCAACTTCTACAACAGGGTCTAAGGGTTCGTCAAGCTCACCCTCAACTTCTACAAAGTTAGATTCATTATATCCTCCGTCAATATAATCGTTGTATATAAATTCCTTATAGAAATCAACATATTCATTATTAGCATGTGTTAAATAGTAATTTTTAAGTTCAGCTATTCTGCTGCTGTATTTTTTGCTGTCCTTTAGTTCAAGGAAATTCCAAATCGGATACAACTCAAGATTATCATCACTAATAATTACGGCTTTTGAGCTATTTGTAAGAGGATCTGTTTCATACATTGAGCTTAGCCAAGCTTGAACTTGCTCGTCAGCATCACCTGATAACAGCTGTTCAAAAGACGAATACATTGTATCGCCTCCGCGTACCTTCATAGAGGTTTGCTTATTTTGATTTTCCGAAGCATCCGAATTATCTTCACCGCCTGCCGCGCTGATAGATGTGTTGATATTAAATAATCTGTTTGGTTGGAAATACACCTCGGCATTTGTTTCAATATAAAACTTTTCACTGCTTGAGCTTTCTATCGATTTTCCTTCATAGGCTGCGTAAGCTGTACCGCCGGCATCATATTTTGTGATAACATGCGTACCATATCTGCTAAACAACAATTCAGGCTCTAAACCTATTAAAGCTTCAACAAATTTGTCATTTAATGTTTTGTATGTTCCGTCTTCATTTTCTCCCCATGGGTCAGATGCACCCATATTCAAAGCATATTGATAAGCAATAGAATTGACTTCCATCATGAAGTGTTCATTTTTTGTTTTTTCTCCGCTTGACCAATTGCCTGAAAAACCAAATTTTGCTTTCATATTCATTTTACCTATCAGAAAATGAGTGCTTGCCTCAACAGATGTTTCAACATTTGTATGCTTGCTGTTAAGGTATGAGGACATATCTGTAATATACGTTGCCTTGCCCTCCGTTTTTGCAACTCTGATTCTGTTTGATGACAACCCCTCGCTGCTTTTGAAAATTTGGTAATTTGAAAGGGAACCGCTTTCAATGGATTTTCCACTGAAAATGTTGTATCCCTTTCCAAGCTCAATACTGCTTGTCACATCAGCATCGGTTAAGGCATATACACTATTGAATATAGGACACATTGACATAGCCATTGATGCACAAATAGTAGATGAAACAAGTTTTTTTGAAAATAAGTTTTTCCTCACTGTTTTACTTCCTTTCGTACTATTTTATTTTCTGTTTTTGTATAAACAACATATTTATCCGCTTTACCGTGCGGATTTATATTCCATGTGTCAATTGCACATCCTTTCTCATCACAAAATTTGTTTTGCAGTATTTTCACCAAATCATAAATTACACCGAAAAACAAAAGTCCGAATGTAAACAAATATAAAATGCCGCCTTTTTTATCATTTGCATAAAATCTGTGACCGCCGAAAACACCAAGAAATATGCAAAGAATCAAAAGCGTAAATTTTGATTTTTCATCGGCCATTTTTTTTACCTCTCTCTATAATCTTCATGAGAGAATCTTATCGTAAAATTTTAAAAAAATCTTGGTTTTGGTACGAAATGCAGGTTTTAGGGTATGAACGGTAATTGAGTTACAAAAAAACAATGTAATTTTTGTCACATCTGCATATATAAAGCAATGTCACATCTGCATATATAAAGCAATTACTTGAAAAAAGTGCATTTTCTGTTTTAATTTAATGGAATTGGTATGCAAAGGGAGTGATACTAAATTCAATCAAATATAGCGCAATCTTTTCGGCTGATTTTCCACTGAGCATCGTTATGGAACCGTTTTGAATGCAAAAAGCATTCAAAAGCACCCATGCCTGGCTCAGCAGAAAATCATCTCGCAAATATAACACCATATTTGATTGAATTTAGTATGACTAACGTGAAAGTTCCTTTCCCGTTATGCCTCTGGCGGAATTTATGCGCCGCCGAAATTTTCGCACTTTGCGCGAAACGGCGATGCGCGTTAATCTCCTTTATTCCTCTGCTGCGCTAAAGGAGTTAATATTTCATTACTATTTGTGCCGACGCGCAGTGGCGGTATGGAGATTAAAATGATTAAAATAGCGCTTTGCGATGACGACAATGAGCAGCTTGATAACATTACTAAATACATAGATAGATTTATAACTGAGGATAATATGCACAGAAATATAGAGGTTGAAAGCTTTTCAACAGGGATTGAGCTTTTAAACAGAATTATAAATGATGTCACATACGATATAATCTTTCTTGATATTTTTATGCCGATGAAAAACGGAGTCAGTGTTGCAAAAAAAATCCGTGAAAAGGATAATGCAGTAAAAATTATTTTTCTTACCACCTCGGACGAATTTGCTGTTGCATCATACGGTGTTCACGCATTTCACTATATTTTAAAGCCTGTTTCATATTCTGATTTTGAGCTTGCCCTGCAAAGGGTTATTGTTCATACCGACAATACAGACGAAAATTACACCATAAAAGCGGGCGGTACAGTCCATTATGTTCCGGTTCATACCATTGAATTTATTGAGGTAATACGAAAGAATTGCTATTATCATTTGATTACGGGTGAAATAATAATATCCTCCGAAAAGCTTTCGGATATTGAGGACTTCTTTCTGCGTCGAAGTGAATTTTTTAAGCCACACCGTTCCTATATCATAAACGGAAATTGTATTTCTCAATCGGACAATACAATTATTACAAGCAAAACAGGTGCAAAAATTCCTATTGCAAGGGCTACTTCAAAAAAATTCCTTACAAATTATATGAATTTCAAATTACGAAAGCGGGGTGAAAAATTTGATAAATAAATTATTTGGCGACATCGGCTATTGTCTTATTTTTATATATGGCTATATTATGCTTTTTATGATAATGGATATAAAACCAAAAGAGGTTTCAAAGCCACGCCAAATTGCAGGATTTGCCTTTTTGAGCCTGGTATTCCTTGCAAATATATTGGCAATCTTTTTCAGCAAATATGATATTTATATTACATACTATACCCTGTTTGCGCAGCTGCCGCTATTTTTCACCGTACTGATTTTATCAAAATACAACAGCATATTACAAGCGGTGTTTGGCGCACTTTCATCAATAATTATGTCAATACCGCATATGTTCATAAGCACAAGTATAGCTTCACTGTTTGGCGACAGCAATATTGTTTATGTAATTTTATCATTTCCTATTGGTGCATTAACGCTTTACCTGATAAAAAAATTGGTATGTCCAAGCGTTCATTATATGCTGAAATATTCAAATAAAGGTTTAGGAATAATCTGCGCCTCGTTATTTAGTTTGAATTTTTTAAGCTACTTGATTTCTCATTTTCATTTTTCAGGCGATGATTTTAAAAATAACTTTGGCATTACTTTTGTTTTAAGCCTTGCACGAATACTGATTTTTATATCGGTTATTATGCAGTTTGAAAGAACAAGAAAACAAGCCCAGAAGGATAGCGAGCATCAAAGCACGCTTATGCAAATCGAAGCAATAAAAGCACAGCTTTCACAGACGGAAAAGCAAGCCTTTGCAACAAGTGTTATACGCCACGATATGAAGCATAACATGGCTATTATTGACGGGTATGCTAAAAGCGGTGAATGTGATAAAATATCTGAGCTTGCAAACAAACTGACAAATGAAATAAATTCTCTTACTGTAGAAAAGTACTGTGAAAATTCTAATTTAAATATGGTGTTTTCCGGCTGTTTTTCAAAGGCACAGGAGCAAAACATAAGAGTATTTAAAGACATAGAAATCACGGAGGATATAAATGCGGAAACAGACGATTTATCAATTGTTTTTGCAAATGCAATAGATAACGCCATAAACAGCACAAAAAATTTAGATGACAAACGAATTTATGTAAAAGCTTATACAGAGGACGGCAAAATGTTTGCAGAAATAAGAAATACATTTATGGGGGATATAATTTTCAAGAACGATATGCCGTATACCGCCACGCCCGGTCACGGCTACGGCACAAAAAGTATGGTGTATATCATCGAAAAATATAACGGCGTTGCAACCTTTGCCGTTGAGAATAAAATGTTTGTGTTTAAGTTTTGTGTGTAATACTATTTTCCTAGTAACGGCTTTTTGGCTCCCCAAGTTGGACTACGACTCGCTTCGCTCGCTGCATAATACTAAATTCAATCAAATATAGTGTTATATTTGAGAGATGATTTTTTGCTGAGCAAGGCGTGGGTTCTTTTGAATGCTTTTTGCATTCAAAACGGTTCCATAACGATGCTCAGTGGAAAATCAGCCGAAAAGATTGCGCTATATTTGATTGAATTTAGTATAAGTTCCACATCTCCAATCGCGCACGCGCTCTCGGAGTGTCACTTATCGAACCTTGATTCTCGTCCAAAAAATATCTATTGATGCCAAAACAAAATGCACACCCAACGGTGTGCATTTTGTTTTGGAGCTGGTAATGGGACTCGAACCCGCGACCTGCTCATTACGAATGAGCTGCTCTACCGACTGAGCTATACCAGCATAACACATCATAATTCAAAATTAATGACCACTGAATTTTGCTTTGGTGAAAGAAGCAAAATTCAGTGAAACATCATATATTGGTTTAAAGCGTTTTATTCAAAATCCATTAAGCCGAAACAAAAATTTGTTCAAACTCATCGGCATTAATTTTTTCTTTTTCCATAAGCGCTGTTGCAATTGCATGTAGTTTTCCCATGTTATCTTGTAACAGCTGCATACAGCTGTTATAAGCGTTATCGATAATGGACTTGATTTCTTCGTCTATTTTAGATGCAATATTTTCACTATAATCACGGGTTTGGGCATAGTCCCTACCGATAAATATCTCAGAATGCGGTGAACCAAATGTAATAGGTCCGAGCGTATCGCTCATACCGTATTTAACCACCATGTTTCGTGCGATTGCAGTGGCACGCTCTAAATCATTTGATGCACCGGTTGACACATCATCCAATATCAA
Organism: Clostridiaceae bacterium; assembly: GCA_012511915.1. Taxonomy (GTDB): domain Bacteria; phylum Bacillota; class Clostridia; order Monoglobales; family Firm-18; genus JAAZFB01. The sequence goes on along the minus strand of JAAZFB010000089.1, from coordinate 16,656 downwards.
TTTTTCTGCCACCCGCCCGCCAAGTAGAGTGATTATATCTTCGCTCATTTCAGTTTTTGAAATATAAAACTTATCTTCTTTAGGCAAGGATAAAGTATACCCACCCATTCTCCCGCGTGGGATAATCGACACTTGATGCACAGGGTCTTGCGTTGGCAAAAGCTTTGTAATAACGGCATGCCCTGCCTCGTGGTATGCGGTAAGTTTTCTCTCTTTGTCCGTTATGACCCGAGTTTTCTTTTCGGGCCCTGCTATAACCTTTATAATTGCATCTTCAAATTCCTTCATGCTGATAATTGTTTTATCTCGTTTAGCACTAAGCAGAGCTGCTTCGTTTGACAGGTTTTCAAGATCTGCCCCGGTAAAGCCCGCAGTAGTTTTGGCAAGCACACCAAGGTCGACATCGTCTGCAACCGGTTTCTTTTTGGTATGGACTTTTAAAATTGCCTCTCTTCCTTTAACATCAGGGGCACCCACGGCAACCTGACGGTCAAAACGCCCCGGACGAAGCAACGCAGGATCTAAAATATCCGGTCTGTTTGTTGCCGCAATTATTATAACGCCTTGATTATCGCCAAACCCGTCCATTTCAACCAATAACTGATTCAACGTCTGTTCCCGTTCATCGTGCCCGCCGCCTAAGCCTGCACCTCTATGGCGCCCTACAGCATCTATTTCGTCTATAAAAATAATAGAGGGTGAATTTTTTTTGGCTTGATCAAATAAATCCCGCACACGCGATGCTCCCACACCTACAAACATTTCTACAAAATCAGAGCCGCTTATACTAAAAAACGGTACGCCCGCCTCACCGGACACAGCCTTTGCAAGTAGCGTTTTACCCGTCCCCGGAGGACCTACAAGCAACACCCCGCGGGGTATTCTCGCGCCTAACTCGATATACTTGCGCGGCATTTTCAAAAACTCGACTATTTCTTAAAGTTCTTCCTTTTCCTCGTCCGCACCCGCAACATCACTGAAAGTATACTTCCTGCTATCCTCACTTGCCATACGGGCTTTGCTTTTACCAAACTGCATTACCCTGCCGCCGCCGGCACCTTGTGATTGTTGCAAAAAGAATACCCAAAAGATTACGAATATTATAATAAGCACTAATGTTGGCAGAATGGTTATCCACCACGGTGCTGATGGAGGTGGCTTAACATCAACTTCCAATGTTTTGTTTTCGATTTGTTTTCGAATGTCTTCACCCAAGTCTTCATATAAAACACCGATAGACGGTATAATAACCTCAATATTATTATTGCTGTCTCTTAGTGTAGCTTTTGCCGTTTGCTCTACTATAACAAGTTGTGAAACATTCCCACCCTTTATTGCAAGATAAAGGTCAGAATACGTTTTGGGCGGCGTTGTCGGTATAGCTGAATAAAGACCAAATATTAAGAATACAACAGCAAATAATTAAATATAAAAGCTTATACTTTTTACGTACTTATTCATTTTGTTAGTCACCTCTGTTCTTTAAACTATTTATCAATCAAATAGTTCTAGGATATTATCTCCATTATGTTACCACAATACCAATATAATTTCAACATTTTTATTTGTTTGATTATTGATTTGGTTGTTCATATATATGTTTTTTAAGGGATGCTATATACGGCAAATTTCTGTACTTATCCGCATAATCCAACCCATAGCCCACCACAAAGACGTCGGGCACTTCAAAACCGGTAAAGTCCGCCTCAAACTCTACAATCCGTCGGGACGGTTTGCTAAGCATGGTAACAACTTTGATATCACCCGCGCCCCTTTGTTTAAACATCTCTTTAAGCCCGGAAAGGGTTACCCCCGTATCTATTATATCCTCGATAATTAGAATGTCCTTCCCTTTAACCTCACTGTCAACATCCTTTTTTATCGTAAGCTTTCCCGAGGAAACGGTATCACGTCCGTAACTGGAGACACTCATAAACTCAATAACAACATGCATATTAAGCCACCTGATTAAATCAGATGCGAAAAAAGCGCTTCCCTTTAGCACAAAAACCGCAATTATAGGGTTACCATTGTAGTAGTTATTAATTTCTTTCGCAAGTTGTTTAACTCGTTCTTCAATTTGCCGTTCGGTAATTATTATTTGTTCAATATCATCGGTGAGCTTGTTCATATGTTATTCCCCCCTGTATAATACAATTAACTTCCCCTTTTCTATTTGTGCTACAATTCCTCCCGGTACAGAAGCACGTTTGCCGCCATAATTCTTCCTTGCAATCGAAATAATGCTATCAATATGCAAAAGCCCAATTTGTTTATTTGTATCTGCTAAAATACGTCTTATAAGCCTTCTTTGCAATGACAAATGTAGCTTATTAAAATCTTTTATATCAATTATATATTTATTTTCATCAAAAGCAACATATTTATCGAAAATGTATTCGGTATGTTGCACTAAAAAATCCTCATCAGTCGCAAGTAAATTAGCCGCTCTAACAATTGCCTCCGCCCCGCCGCGTTTTGCAATATGCGGCATAAGGTTAAGCCGGATATCATTTCGGGTGTAAGTATCGTCAAAATTAGTATAGTCAGTTTTAGGCGCCAACTGATAATCACTGCAATAGAGTTCAATTTCTGTTCTCGTCCGTTCAATTATAGGACGAATGATTTTGCCCCTTACCGGCTTAATTCCGGTTAACCCGCTAAGACCACTTCCACGAAGCAGGTGCATTATAACACTTTCGGCATTATCGTTGGCATTATGCGCGGTTGCGACAACACTGTTTGATATTGTATCCAAAAGTTCGTTAAAAAAAGCATATCTTACTTCCCTGCCTGCCGTTTCAAAGGACATTTTATTTAAAGCCGCGCATTTTTTTACGTCAACCCTTTTTGTATAAAGCTTAATATGCCATTTCTCACATAAATCAGCAACATACTGCTCATCTTGATTTGAATCATGCCTAAATAAATGATTGATGTGTGCTGCACATAAATTAAACTTCCGAATAGGTGCAAGGCTACAAAGCACATGCAACATGCAAATAGAATCAAACCCGCCTGAAACAGCGGCAATTACTGTATGCCCTCGCTCAATCATATTATGAGAATCAATTGTTTTAAGAACATCTTTAACAAACTTATTCATAGTCTTGATGCGCCCAATCAACCGAAACAAATTTAGTGAATTCCTTCTGGAATTTAAGCGGTATTATTCCCGTTTCGCCGTTTCTGTTTTTTGCGATAATAAGCTCTGCCTCACCCGGGTTTTCGGCATTTTCGTTGTAATAATCTTCCCTATGTAGCATTAAAACCACATCGGCATCTTGTTCTATCGCGCCCGACTCACGCAAATCCGTTAAAACAGGCCGTTTGCTTTTATCCGGTCGTGTTGCGCTGGCACGACTGAGCTGGGATAGTGCAAGCACAGGCATGTTCAAATCTTTGGCAAGCATTTTTAAAGAACGTGATATTTCTGTTATCTCTTGTTGTCTGTTTTCAACTCGCTTTGTTGAATCCATAAGCTGAATATGGTCAATGATAATAAGATCAAGTCCATGCTCGGCGGCTAATCTCCGGCATTTTGAACGGATTTCCATAGCAGTAATAGCCGCCGTATCGTCAATATAGATTTTAGCGTTTGCAAGCACCGTTATTGCTGTTACAAGTGAAGACCAATCCTCCGGCTGCATTTGACCTTTTCTGATTTTACTGCTTTCTATAAGCGCCTCTGAAAACCATATTCTGTTGGCTACTTCCTCTTTACTCATTTCAAGACTGAATATTGCAACCTTTGCACCGGCTTTCAACGATACATTTTGTGCGATATTAAGTGCAAGACTTGTTTTTCCCATTGCCGGTCGCGCTGCAAGTATTATGAGGTTAGATTTATTAAATCCACCTATTTTATCATCTAACAAGCTAAACCCCGTCGGAACACCGGTAAGTGTTGTTTTTAGGCGGGCACGCTCTGAAATATTTGCATGGCTGACACTGATAACATCACGCAAAACCGAAAAGTCAGATGTCTCCTGGTTCTGGGCAACATCAAAAATCTTCTGCTCGGCGATATCAAGAATTTTTTCGGTACTCTCCTCACCGGCATATGCTAACTCGGATACTTCGTCGCTGATATGGATAAGCCGTCTTCGAACAGCATAATCTGCTACTATTTTTGTGTAATGGCGCACATTGGCAGTTGTAGGAACGGCATTTGCTATTTCAACAAGATACAGCTCACCGCCCACCTTTTCAAAAGTACCCCTTAATTTAAGTTGTTCAGCAAGGGTAATTACATCAATTGGTTTGCCCATATTAAAAAGATCCAAAACAGCATCAAATAATTCTTTGTTTTTCGGATCATAAAAATCGTCCGGCCGAACAAGCTGCAAAACTGTTCCGATGCATTCGCTATCAAGTAAAATTGCACCTAACACAGATTGTTCCGCTGTTAAATTATAAGGGATAACCCTGATACTTGATGTATCCATAAACGCTTTCCTTTCCTTACAGTATTACTCTGCCACCACTACAATTTTTACAGTTACAGTTACTTGCGGGTGCAACCAAATGGCTATTTCGTATTTTCCGGTGCTTTTTATACCGTTTTGCACATTAATCCAACGTTTATCTATCTGAACCTTCTGTGTCTTCTCCAATTTCTCGGCAATGTCTTTTGATGTAATGGAACCGAAAAGCTTGCCGTTTTCACCGGCCTTTGCTCTTAACGTTATTTCAATATTGCTTAAGCGATCTGCTATTTTTTGCGCAGTCTCCAGTGCAATTTCCTGTTGATGAATTAATGCCTCTTTTCTAGCTTTTAGCTCGTTCAACGCCTTTTGGGTTGCTTCCAATGCAAACCCTTTGGGAATAAGCATATTTCGGGCATAACCGTCTGCAACATTTACTACCTGACCTTTTGTGCCTGACCCTTTCACATCTTTTAATAAAATAACCTTCATTTTTATTCACCCCCGTAAATCATGCCAAAATATAGTATTAGCCTAACGTTTTATCTATCGCCTCTTTTAACAGCTTAGTAGCCCTATTCATAGTGGTTGCGGTAAGTTGGGTACCTGCAACCGTCATATGTCCGCCTCCGCCGAGTTTTTCAAGCACCACCTGCACATTAAAATCACCTAACGAACGCCCGCTTATGTGTACACCATCCCCACTTTTACACAAGACAAAAGATGCATTGACCCCGGCTATGTTCAATAGCTCATCTGAAGAAATACTTGAAATAACATTCGGCTGCGCCTCATCTTGATTCCAATGGGATATTGCGATGCCATCTTTGTATATTTCGGCGCTTGCCACAATTTTTGCACGCTTAGCATATTCTTCAAGATTGCTTTGGAAAATTCGTCTAATCTCACTTGTATCAACACCAATTCGGCGCAAAAAAGATGCTGCCTCAAATGTTCGAACCCCTGTTTTAATGGTGAAGTTTTTGGTATCTATTGCAATCCCCGCATAAAGCGCTTGCGCCTCTTCTACTGACAGGGCAGGTTCTTTCTCCATATACTGTATAATTTCCGTAACCATTTCACACGTTGAAGAGGCAAAAGGCTCGTGATAAGTAAGCACAGTCTCCGAAATAAAACTTCCGCCTTTTCGGTGATGATCTATCAAAACCTTATCCTTTATCAACTCAAGCAATTTGGGCGATTCTACAATATCTGCACTATGGGTATCTACTATGACAAGCAAAGAATTTTTATTGTGAAGCTGCATCGCTTCAGACTCTGTTATAAATATTTCCTTAAACGCATCGTCTTTTTTTAGAATTTTCATATATTCGCTGTAATTGCCAAAAAGCTGACCTAATACAATATAAGCTTTTTTTCCCCTGTTTTTTACCATTCGGGATATACCGATTGCAGCGCCTAATGAATCGGGGTCGGAGGTTTTATGTCCCATAATAAAAACCGTACCGGCGCTATCGATAAGTTCACGAAGTGCATATGCCACAACACGCGGTTTTACTTTTGTTACTTTTGCGAAGCTTTCGGAACGTCCGCCAAAGAATCTGAAGTTCTCGGCATCTTTAATAACCGCTTGGTCGCCGCCCCTGCCCAACGCCATATCAATTTTCGCCTTTGCAAACATATCGCTTTGATATATGCTCTCGCCGTTTCCTATCCCGATGCTCAGCGTTACGGGTAGTTTGTTGCCAATTTGTATTTCATGCACAATATCTAAAATTTCAAATTTTGATTCGATTAAAGCAGATAAGTTTTTATTTTCAAACACTATATGATATTTATCTTTTTCATACTTTCGTGATATACCCCCTATCTTTGCAATCCAGTCAGCTATATTTGTTTCAATTGCAGCAACCAAGCCGGCATGTGCCTCATCCGGAGTATTCTTTATTAAGTCTTCTAGATTATCTATCATAAGCTCACATGATAAGGGGATGTCATCATTGCATTTTTTTATTGTGTCGCGTTCGTTCGTTCTGTCAACCCAATATAACACTATTGAATAATCATTACTGTCTTGCTCTGCATGGTGTACAATATTGCCGATAACTTGATAAAACCTGTCTTCATGTTCTACATCAATGGATATGTCGTTTTTTTGTTCTAAAATTTTTAGTAAATGAATATTTGGGAAAACCTCTTGAATTTGTTTCTCCCAAACCTCTTCGCCGACTATTTGCATAAACCTTTTATTACACCATATAATACTACCCGCCAATGACATAATTACCATAGGCAACGGGAAAAGAATCATAGTATCCCTTGTGGCGCTGTCAAGATGAAAAGTCAAATCTTTGATATAGCTTGAAATAAATTGTTGTTTTGCCTTTTTATTATACAAATTGTGGACAGCTAAAGCAATTAGAATTACCAATTCTGCAATGGCTATTAAATAGTTTTTTGTAAAAAATGATACTAAGGTAAAAGCGGATATAACGATAAAATAAGTACTGATACCCGTTTTCATCCTTTTCAGAAATCCCTTGTTATCTATAGTATTGTCAGCCATGACCATCCCCCCGTTTCACTGTCACTGTGGATAAAATAATTATCCACTCGCAACATCCTTTTTGCGCAAATGCCTGTAATCGACAAATGAATCAAATGCCGCAACAAGTATTAGTATATAAGCAATGATGCCTATAATTGTAAAAGAAATAAAAAACACTGCAATGTATAGTGCAAACCTAAGCCATGCGTTTTTCACCCTTTGCCTTAACCTAAAGTCTATAAACGACACGCCACATATAAAAGCAACACCGCCGATTATTGCAGAAATATTATTGACAGCTGCCAAGGTCAACGTGTTAGACATAAAAAAAGGTAACACATAAGATACAGCAAGCGCAATTGCGGCAGACCGTTGTAAAATGAGTTGAGAAAATTCCGGATATTTTGATACGTCCCTTTTAAAGATACGCAAAACTTGCTTTATAAGCATATACACAATAAACACAATAGCAAGATAGTTCAGAATTAAAAGCGAAGGAAACATCAGATAATACACTTGCCTAATTTCATCAAGCAATGAATTCAGCTGTTGATAAATTGAGAGCGCACTTTCGTTTGTTAAACCGCCGAATCTCCCCGCTAACTGTTCCGCAGGCAACTGTGAAATAAACTGAGATATGGCGTTAAATTGAATGTCAATAGTTTCGGTAATGATGTCTGTACCAAACAAATAATTGTATCGATAAATATTAACAAGCGCCGCCAATAATACCAATCCTGAGGATGCAATTACCCCAACAAAAAATTCAAGCTTATCCCTAAATGTCAGTATGCAACAAGCAAATGCCGCAATTACCGCCATAATGGAAACAACACTTAAAAGCAGTGGCATAAGTTCCATTTCCCGCCTTTCAGCTTATCAGTTTTTTAGTATTCACATTATAACATTATATTTTTACAAAAGCAAATTATTTGTTATCGCATTAAAATTTATTTCTATTTCAAGATGCGACATTTATTTCATATGTACTATATTATAATTTAGATAAAATCGTCGCTGCTGCTGCCAGGCTTTAATACATAATACTAATACTTAATTCAATCTAACATAACACTCAGTTAGATTGAATTAAGTATAATATCCAATTAAGTAATTAAAGATTAGTATAAGAATAGAAAGGGGGCTTTTGGTGGACATGCCAAGTATTATTTCACAGTATGGTATAAGAAGCCAAAAAGTAAAATTTGTTGTACCTTTTATCATTTTTCAGGCATTTATTATTTTTTTGTTGGGCAGAGTTGTATTTTTCGGGGTTATTGCACCATTCGGACTTGCATTTTTATCGGCATGTATGGCTTTTGATAAAAGGGCGGCCGGCAAGTATGCCGTAGTAGCCCTATCAGGTATTGCCGGTGCAGCCCTGTCCGGAACAGATATATCCATCATACGATATTCATTGGCATATGTAATGTATGGTCTTGTATATGTCTCCACGACTACGCTTATCGAAGAGGGCAAAAATATTTCCGAGGCCACTATGGCAACAATAGCAATATTTTTGTCCGGCGTTATTTTTTATGCGCAAAAAGGATTTGATTTATATAACTTCATTATGCTGTTGTTGGATAGCATGCTTTGCGGTGTATGTGCTTATATGATGCTTTGCGCCATACCTGCAATAAGCGGGGAGTTCAAATCAAAAGTGTTGTTACCAAGTGAGCTTACCGGCGTAATAATTGTTTTGTCCTTGTGTGTTTTCGGTATTTCAGATATAACAATCGGGCAATTTTCCGTCGGTAATGCCGCTGCCGCAGCGCTCATAATGCTCTGCGCGCTTTGCTGTGATGTATCGGGGAGTGTTATGTGCGGCGCAGCCCTTGGTCTGATATACGGCATAACAAAATACCCCATGACAGAAATCATTGGGGCATTTAGTCTTTGCGGGCTTGTCTCCGGAATGTTACGAAGATTCAATAAACCCGGGGTGATACTCGCCTTTTTTGTTACAAATACAACACTTTCGTTATATTCGGGCGGTGCGGGGAACGGTGTATTCAGCGTACTGGAGTTTTTTGCCGCGATTATTATATTGTTTTTTATACCATCCAATACAATTGATGCAATAAATGAACTGGTCGGGTCAACTATTAACTCAAAAACGAGTGATTCCGTTAAATTCGCCATCCAAAAACTAAAAGAGGTAGGGCAATCTTTTGCCTCGCTCGCGAAAACTTTTTCGGATTCTATAAAACCGGAGCAAAATGAGAACTTAGCCGATATAACCACTTTATTTGACAAGACGGCAGACAGAGTCTGCAAAAAGTGCGGTTTGAGGTTCGTTTGCTGGGAAAAGCAATTTAACACAACATATGATGCGATAATGAAACTCGCTCCGGTTTTAGCACAAAACGGCAAAGCAAAAACGGGCGACCTCGGGCAGCCCTTCAGGAGCAGATGCATAAAAGGCGAACAATTTGTCAGCGAATTAAACAAAATATACGCACTACATAAATTAGATATGCAGCGTCATCAAAAATCTGCTCAAAGTAAGGAACTTGCCAAGGAACAATTTGCCGGAATGTCACAGATAATCGATAGCTTAATAGCCGAAATAGGCACAGGAAACAAGCATGATTTGCGGCTTGAAAACAACATATTGGCAGAGCTTGAATATGTAGGTTTCAAAAAATGCGAGATTTCAGTAATGAGGAACAAGTTTTCAAGGTATGAGGTATGCATTTCGGTAAAAAGGTGCCCTAAAAAATATAGCTGTACCGAAAAGATTGTGTCAATAGTGTCTGAAGCCGTCAAACGCCAGATGGATGTACGTTCTGTCAAGTGCGGCTTAGACAATAACTGCAATCGGTGTGAGATGTTACTTTTAGAGAAAGAAAAGTTTTCGGTTTGCTGCGGCGTATCCTCCAGAATAAAAAACGGTCAAACCCAAAGCGGGGATAATTATAATTATCTGCCGATTGACAATGGAAAATATATTCTGGTGCTAAGCGACGGTATGGGCAGCGGCGCCACGGCGGCGGACAAATCCAAAACAACTGTTGCAATGCTGCGCCAACTGTTGGAGGCGGGCTTTGATAAACAAAGCACAATAAAGATTATTAATTCAGTATTGTTATTGGATACAAAAGACGAATGCTTTGCAACCATTGACATAACATTGTTGGATTTATTCGGCAGGGATGCCGAATTTATAAAAATAGGCGCAAACTCGACCTTTATTATGCGAGGGAAAAAAATCCTGCAAATTAACTCCTCAACACTACCTGCGGGAATATTAAAAGAGGTGGATATTGAAACATCATATAAAAGCATAGAAAGTGAAGATTATGTGATTATGATAAGTGACGGTGTGCAAGCATCAGAGGGTGAATGGCTGAAAAAGTACCTTACAAATGCCCATGACCTGACACCTCAAAATTTAGCCGATAATATAATTGCCCAGGCAATAAAACTACAAAACGGTTTTGCAACAGATGACATGACGGTAATTGTAGCAAAGTTAGTACCCACAAAGTATCAAGATGCCCATAGTGAATAATACTAATTCATACTAAATGATAAATAGTATAAATTCCCCTTAGATGGCAACAATATACACTGAGGAGGAGGTTTATGACAAATAGGAGTGCTAAAAAAGTGATAATAATAAGCGGTATTAAAAGCGAAAATTTCGAACAAGCAATTTTTATATTAAAAGACAAAAGAATCGTTCCGTTTCAAAAGACGATTATCGACGAAGCGGAAGAAATAATACAACGGTATATTCGCCAGATAGGTTTGGGTCAAAATATCAACACTAAAACGACAAAACACAGATGGTTTAAACGCAAAAAGTAAACACCCTACCTAACAAAATCATCGATTCCCCTTGAAGTATAAATCTTTTTATGGTAAAATTCTTTTGTAAAAAACCAATAATAATAAATTTTCTGGGGGCGTATCAAGTGAATATTACTGTTCAAAAAACAACCATGCCAAAAGCAAAGCCGGCAGAAGGTACTGCATTGGGGTTTGGAAAAATCTTTACCGACCATATGTTTGTAATGGATTATAGCGTTTCAAAAGGCTGGCACGATGCTAAAATAGTGCCATACGGTCCGATAGAGGTTGAACCGTCATGCGCAGTGTTCCATTATGGTCAAGCAATATTTGAAGGGTTGAAAGCATATAAAACACCAAGTGGTGATGTATTGCTTTTTAGGCCGGAAAAAAATATGGAACGGATAAATATAAGCAACGATCGGTTGTGCATTCCGCAGATTGATATTCCCTTTTGCGTTAAGGCGCTAAAAACATTTGTTGATATCGAAAGGGAATGGATTCCGTCTGGTGAAGGTGCATCACTTTATTTACGCCCGTTTATCATAGCAACCGATGCTGTTTTAGGCGTGCACCCGTCTTATACATATAAGTTCTTTATTATTGCATCCCCAAGCGGCCAATATTATCCCGAGGGTGTCAACCCGGTTAGAATTTGGGTTGAATGCAAATATGTACGCGCTGTTAAGGGCGGCACAGGTTTCGCCAAAACATCAGGCAATTACGCCTCAAGCCTAAGAGCTCAAAAAGAAGCCGAAGATGAAGGTTATACACAAGTATTGTGGTTAGACGGTATCGAAAGAAAATATATAGAAGAAGTCGGCACCATGAATGTATTTTTTGTAATAGACGGTGAGGTAATAACCCCCGCCCTGCAAGGCAGTATTCTACCCGGGGTAACACGAATGAGTGCTATTGAATTGCTGAACCAACAGGGCAAAAAAGTTACAGAAAGACCCATAACAATCACCGAAATATACAAAGCGCATAAAGAAGGAAAGTTAAGCGAAGTGTTCGGAACGGGTACTGCCGCAGTAATAAGTCCGGTAGGCGAACTCAACTATGGTGGCAAAAAAATTATTATTAATGACAATAAAACCGGCCCGATTGCACAAAAAATATATAACGAATTAACACAAATTCAAACAGGTAAAGCCGCCGATAAATTCGGATGGACACAGAGGATTTAGGAGCTGATACACATTAAATATTTTCGTGATACAGTAAGTGGCTTTACACATCTTGCAGGTGCATTGGCGGCAATAGTGGGAACGGTTTTCCTTGCAATAAACAAAGGCGGCGATGCCGGTCGGCTCGCCCCATACCTTATTTTTGGAGTTAGTATGACCTTACTCCTTTCTGCAAGTGCTGTCTATCATTTGGTAACCGGGCCGAAAAAGCTTATACAAATATGTCATATTATCGACCACTGTATGATCTATGTTCTTATCGCGGGAACATACACTCCCGTGGTATCTTTTGTGTTCACCGGCCGGTTAAAATTGGGTTACATAATAGGTGTTTGGGTGTTTGCTTTATGCGGCATTATTATAAAAGCCTTTTTAACCGGACGTTTCAGAACACTTTCGACCATCATATATTTAATTATGGGTTGGTCGATAATATTCGCTGTCGTCCCGCTTTTTAAACTGATGAACACCTACGGGATTGTTTTGTTGCTTGTGGGCGGTGCGTTTTATACAATAGGCGGCATAATATACGCCGCAAAAAAGCCAAATTTGTTTAGAGAGTTTGGCTTTCACGAGCTTTTTCATATCTTTATTTTGCTTGGTGCACTTTCCCATTATTTTATGGTATACTTTTTTTTAGCGGACATTTAACATACATATACATATCTTGTGGACTTGCTTAATATAATTTAAGCGGGAGATGATGTGTAATGGTAAACACCAGACCGCGAATTAGCGCATACCATACGCGCCGCAAGCGTATAAATAACAATACAGAAAATGCATTTGCAATAAAAACAGTACGCCAGTTTTTTGTTTCGGTAATAATTTTAGCATCTGTTTTCGCCGTTTCGAAGATAAACATTTCAATATGTAACAAGTTTATCGAAAATACAAAGGCCGCACTTTGCTACACTATCGACTATAAAAGTGTTGCCGAGAATATTATACAAAAAGCAAAAAAACTGCCTGATCTGTTTAGCAAAAACACGATGCAGCAACAGGATACCGGCGATGACCAACCAATTAATACAGAAGAAAACATAAGTAATGACATCAATTAAATTAAAATGCCTTAGCATTCATATCGGTGTGTTACCACTTATGTTATTTGCATTTCTTTTTGATTTTTTTTATCCCGTGGCATGGGCATATCTTATGGTGCTGCTGCATGAACTTGCCCATATCGCCGTTGCTTATGTGTGCGGGGTGAAGGCAGAGCGGTTTGAAGTGTTGCCTTTTGGCATAACAGCCCATTTAAGTGGTGCATACATAAAAAAACCAATTCACGAAATTACTATTGCGGCTGCAGGTCCCATTTTAGCGGCCTGCTTGCATTTGCGTGTTATAAGTATAACTTTGGCAGTTACTTAACTATCGCAAACTCCGCAATAGCTATAATAAACTGTGTACCCGCCTTGCCGCTTGATGGAGGCAGAATAATACGTGCAATACTTACAGAACAATGGGGGCATGTCAAGGCGTATAATTTCATGCTCAAAGTTACAAAGGTAGTGGCATTTATGCTCGCGGCATCGGGTATAACGCTGCTTTGGTATACTAAATTCAATTTTTCTTTGTTGTTAATAGGTGCATTTTTAATTGTGAACATTATCGCCGAACAGCGTGGCAGCAGATATATATTAATTAACGAAATAATAAAAAGCAGGCAGAAAATTTATAACGGTTGTGCCGAACGTGCGGGGATTATCGCAATACATGCCGATGAACCTGCCCGAAAGGCTTTGAAGTTGCTAAGTTATAATAAGTATCACTTAATTAGCGTAATCGATTCAAATATGAACATTATCGGCACGGTAACCGAAACACAGTTAATCGACCGACTTGCCCAAAAAGGCATACGTACAAAGGCGGCGAATATTTTAGACTAATCCTATAGTTAAAATAACAACAATAAACTGTAATACTATTCCCATTTTAAAATGTTGACACATTCGTGTCAACAACGCCGTTGGCGTAAGGAAAATAGTATTGAATTTAGTATTAGTATCACCTCTCCATCAATCCGGCACCGAGCTGTCATGTATATCATACACTCGATAGAAATCTTTAGTTTGCGCATTTTGCGCAACTTCCGAACGGTTTTTTCTCAAAAGCTCCACAATGTTATAGACGTCTATCCATATCTGGTTGATACCGTCTTTTTGGCATTCGTCAAAAATAAGCTGTATCCCCATATGCAAATGCGGCACATTTATATTGTTTACATTTTCTTTTCGGCTGTATCCTGTCATGCCAAGATAGCCGATAACATCACCTGCTTTTACTATTTGGCCTTCAGCCATGCTTTTTGGAAACGGGTGCCCTTTTCGTAAATGGGCATAGTAATAATACCTCTTTTTATCAAAGCTCCTTATCCCAACCCGCCAGCCACCGTACATGTTCCACCCTGCTACTTCTACAGTGCCCGATTCTATCGCAATAATGGGTGTGCCCACACTCCCCATTAAATCATTTCCGAGATGTTTGCGACGATAACCAAAAGAACGCCCATTGCCAAAATCATCATAATGGGAAAACCCATATCCCTTGGCGATAGGTGAAAACACCTTCAAACCGTAACTGTCTTTCCAAACCCATACCCCGTTTTCGTTGACCCTTGTTTTATATGCCCCGACATATTCAGCAAATATGGCGGTATAAGCCTCTATATAATATGAATAAAGTTTTATATTTTGTGTTATATCCGTCATGCTCTCACCTGCTGTAAGCCTGTTTACCAAGTTATCCAAATCCTTCTTTTTATAACTTTTAAAATTCCCGCCGCATTTTGAGGCAATGTATGCCATTAATTCAATCCAGTTTAACTTAACCTCTGTACCTTGGGACTTTATATCCGCATTTAACGCTGTTTCCATCAAACTATACGGAATGCTCATATCTACCCATTTGATATATTTTTTTTCTTCGGTTGTATTATCTGCATTAACCGCATAATACTTATTTCTGCCCGTCACTGTTATTGCCACTGCCGCAATAATTACTGTTACTGTTGTAATCAACAGAGTCTTTTTTAAATTGATAGTCAAAAACACATACATCCACTCCAAATACAATTTATTTTGTTCCCTTAGCACGGTCGCTAATTGCGACCGATATAGACAAACTTGTTTGTCTAAATAATAAATAGTAAAACACCACATTTATATGTATGAAAAAAAAGAATTGATTATTAATGCTAACACTACAGCGAACATTCGGCGTGTGACAGATTTTTATAATGATTTTTTTGTCAGGTGAATCAGCGAAAATCGGGTAATACTTTGTGTATTGCCTGATTTTTGATGGTTTGCATGGCGGAAAATCATTCAAAATATGGTGCGCGCCCGATGTGTTCGTTGTAGTGCTAACACCCACTGTACAAATTTTTAGCATAAAGCAAAGGTTGGCTACATAAATATAGTACAAACAAGTTGTTTTAAGAGGAGAGGATAAGCAATGATGGTAGATAGCCGACATGAATCCATTTGCATCAGCGAAGCGGTGATTAATGCATTTTCCCGACCGCACGCGGAAATTGATATAATTGTTCCCGATACAAAGCCTGATATCGCAAAAGTTCTGCAAGTAGATGCCCACGCTGTTATAACATCCAAAGAATGTGCGGCAAACAGCGTTTTGACAGAGGGTAAAATTAATCTAAACATTTTATACATTGGCGAAAACAATAAAATGAATAATATCAGACATGTGTATAACTTTAAGGATACATTAGCAGCCGAAAGCACAACACCGGATATGAATGTTGGGCTTGAATGTGATATTGAAAATATTGAATACGAGGTAATAAACAGCAGAAAAATGAGTATCCGCACAATTACCGCTATTGATGCAAGAATTGTCTCACCCTTTGAAATTCATGCGTTAACGGGTGTATCTGGTGCCGGATGTGAAAAGCTATTCAAAAGCATAAAACCTTACCATGCAGTTATGCGATTGGATGAGAGAATTATGCTAAAAGAGCGGCTTGAAGTGCCGGCAGGCAAACCGGGAATAGCCTCTGTATTGAAATTCGATGCTAACATAGGCTCAACACAAGTAAAAACGGCAACAAACAAAATTGTAATAAAGGGAACATTAAATATAGTAACACTCTTTGTAGGCGATATGGACGAAAATGCAATCCAGTTTATGGAGCACGAAATGCCGTTTACCGAAGTAATTGACGTGGACGGAGCGGACGAACAGATGGCAGCCGATATTGATTTGACCGTATGCGATATCACTTATCAAACCGAAGACGACGACGACGGTGATTGCCGTGTGCTCATTGCCGAGGCGGATATCTTTGTCTCGGGCAAAATAATCCGACAACAACAACTGGAAATATTAGAGGATATTTACAGCACCGATCTAAACCTTTGCGTGGCAAAAGATACTGCAATGCTTGACAAGATTGCTTTCGATACAAAAACACAATTGACTGTAAATGATATTGCAAGCATTCCGGCAGATTTACCCGAAATAATACAAGTTTACAACATAATTGCAAAGCCGTATCTTACCACCGCGCGTGTAGAGGGCGGGAAAGTAATTATAGAAGGGATAATAGACACCTATATACTATATCTTTCGGATGATATTGGCTATCCGATATATACATACAAACACGAAAGTAATTTTATTCAACATATCGATGCATCAGATGCAGACAATAATGCACTTTGTGATGTAAAAATCGGCGTTGAGCATGTAAGCTATAATATCGGAC
>JAAZFB010000088.1 GCA_012511915.1 Clostridiaceae bacterium | reverse complement strand
TGTAGAGTCATACGCTATGCCTGCAGCTACTCCTTGTGTATTTGCCGGTATATTTGAAACAGTAACTTTAAGGGTTATCGTTCTACCTTGGGCAACTGTGCCACTTTCGATGGCTATTGTCGGATCGGTAGAAGGAACAACTGCGGCGTTAAATGCGTCTGTTGCATCTGCTAGTGCGGTAACTGCGTTGTCAACATCACCTTGGGTAGCAGCTTCATTGTCTACAACGTCTTGTGCTGCATCAATTGCTGCGTCGAATAAGTTCCAATCATCTTCCGGAACTTGCCCTTCAGCATCACCTGCAGTTTTGCTGTTTAACAAAGTGGTTGCTTCTGCAATATCAGCAACCAATTCGGATTTATCAACCGTTGGAGCCGCTCCTGTAACCGTAAAGGTAACATCTGTGAAAATCATATTAGCTCCGACTTCATCACCAGAATCTGATGTTATTGCGTCAATTAATGAGAATGTAGTATCACCGGCGGGGGCATCTGCTTTAACCATTAAAACAAAACCGCCCATTTGGAAGTTATCGAGGTTCTGAGCTGCGACTATGCCATTGTCTCTTGCACCGCCAACAGAGATTTCTCCTGCCGTGTCACCACCGATTGTTAAAAAACCACCAAACTTTTTAAGACTTGACAAACCATCGTAATATTCAAAGAAATTGGTATCTATATAATTAGGTATACCATAATCTCCGTTTGTGCCAGCAGCAACTTCAAATACGTCCGGGTTATATGTAAGCCTGTATCCTATAGATGTAAGGTTTACCGTGTTGCTTAAGAAAACATTTACTATAACTGTATCGCCCGCTTCGGCTTCTGTGACAGACGGTGTAATTGTGGCTGTGCGTGCTACGCTTGCAGCGGATACATTAAATGCAGCCATTGAAAACAGCATGCAAACTGTTAGTGCTATTGAAAAAATACTCTTAATTTTTTTACTCAATGCAATTCCTCCTTAAAAATATAAATAATATAGTGTTAATTACCTATGGGGTTGCTACTATTGTTCTACCGGGAATAATGTTATATTTTTTACAAAGTAAGACAATATAAAAGATGCATCTATTGCGTTAATAGTGCTATCGCCCGTTACATCGGCAGCTGTTGAGCCGTCAATTGCATCTGGGAATTCAGTTATGTTCTTGACGAAATATGAAAGAACAAAAGATGCATCTATTGCATTAACTACATCATCGCCTGTAACATCACCGTAGATAACTGCAGTTGTTTCCAATTCAACGCTGTTTTGACCCGGGGTGGTAACATTTGTTCCACCCATTTTTACATAAAGTAGATTAACATCTGTTAAGTCTGATTTTAAAATGTCGAATGTGAATGTTCCGGTATAGTCGTCTTTCGCGAACTGGTCTATGTAGGCAACGTTTGTAACCTCATTCTGTTGATTAATCTCGACATCAACAGAGTTCAGAGTTGCCAACAAAGTAATTTGGTCCCCAACAACCAGATCATCAGTTGTGTATGTAACCGTTACATGAGCAACATCTGCGGGAGTGGTATCAATAGAAACGTCCAACGTTATGGGCTCTCCCTCTGCAATAACCCCAAAGGGCATTGCGAAAATTAGCATGACAAAACATAAAACAATTGCCAATACCTTTGACTTTTTAACCATTATCTTTTCCCCTTCCTTTTTTGTATCATTATTTAACAAGACAGTTAATAATGATAGCATTTTTTCATTTCTTTTCCGTCTGTGCAAAGCTGTTTTCACTTCTAATACTTTAGTACACTGTAAAAACCCGATATCGCTTTTATCCAATCAAAAAGCATTCTGCTAATAATAAATATAAACTAACCTGCAAATAAAATTCAGAAAGTAAATTATTTATTATTGCCGACTTTTTCAAGCTTCGAAAACCGAATAAATTTTACAGCGAAAAAAACTTTGCAGCGCATATTTATTACATTTACATTATACAGACAATTAAACAATATTTCAAGTATATTTCGCAAAATTCTTTAATTTTCACTTTCCTACAATTTTGCACCCTATCTTTTGTGCAAATGCATAATAAACTATTATTAGACCTGTCCGGAAATTCAATCACGGCGGCGTAACCGGTCTTTTTTCCGTGTGGACGCACGACCGAAACCCGCTAATAAACCAATTATTACCGGAACCCGTCCGCACGCCCACGCGAAAAAAACCCTCGGTTTTCCACTCGCGTTGAATTTTCGGACAGGTCTATTATACTAATCCGCAATTAATGAAATTTTTCTAACGCAAATTAGTCTAACGCAAATTAGTATGATAACCTAAAACTGCAAAGGGGCTGTCACACAATAGTGTGACAGCCCCCTTCATACATTATACTAAATTCAATCAAATATAGTGTTATATTTGATTGAATTTAGTATTAATACTCATTTTATCATGTTTGCGATTTCGTCAGCGAAACATTCGTCTTTTTTTTCAATGCCTTCGCCTTTTTCGAAGCGTATAAAGCTTATTATCTTTATGTTGCCGCCAAGGGATTGTTCATGTTGTTTGATAACATCCTTAACGGGGATGTCAGGGTCTTTAATAAAGCCTTGTTCGTATATACAAATCTCTTTATAAAATTTGGCTATTCTGCCATCTACAATTTTCTCTACGATTTTTTCCGGCTTTCCCTCTGCTAAAGCCTGGGCGGTTAAAATTTCCTTTTCTTTTTCCAACATTCCTGAATCTACATCTTCAGTGTTTACAAACTGGGGTGATGCGGCGGCAACTTGCATTGCCATGTCTTTGGCAAATTCCTTAAACTGCTCTGTTTTAGCAATTTCGTCAGATGTTTCAAACTGAACCAAAACGCCTATGCGGCCGTTACCGTGAATGTATCCCTCTACAACACCCTCTAACCTTGCAAACCGTCTGATGTTGAGGTTTTCACCTATCTTTGATATTTTTTCTGTTAATAATTCGCCGATTGTAATTGCATCGTTTTTAAGGAATTTTTGCTCAGTAAGCGCCGTTACGTCAGCCGGGTTATTAACAATTATTTGATTTGTTATGTCGGCAACAAATTGAATGAATTCATCATTTTTAGCTACAAAGTCTGTTTCGGCGTTTACTTCTGCAATAACACCTATGTTATTTCGTATTTCAACATTTACAATACCTTCGGATGCAATTCTACTTGCTTTTTTTGCCGCTGTGGCAAGCCCTTTTTCTCTGAGCAATGTAACTGCCCTTTCCATATCACCGTTTGATTCGGTAAGAGCTTTTTTGCAATCCATCATGCCACAACCGGTTTTTTCTCTTAATTGTTTTACACTTTCTGCAGTAATCATTATTATGACCATTAGCCTTTCCGGCTCACTAAATTTTATTAATAAATTTTTTCGCACTTATCGTGAGCCTGATAAGGCGTAAAGATTGTTATGCGCCAAAATGCGGGCACCATCGGCGCAAACATTGCGCATTTTGTGTGCAACCGCCGAAAGACTTATAAATCTCCATTCTTTCTTTTCTATTACTATTCCGTTAACGCGGTGTTACCTGTTTCGGCAACGTCCTCTTTTTTAGCCGTTTTGGTTGCTTTAGATTTTGCCGGTTTTTCGTCAGCTGTTTCTTCGGTTTCGGTAACGCCCTCTTTTTTAGCCGTTTTGGTTGCTTTAGGTTTTGCCGGTTTTTCGTCAGC
>JAAZFB010000087.1 GCA_012511915.1 Clostridiaceae bacterium | reverse complement strand
GTCCCATCTCATACAGAATTACATCGCCTACTTTAACATCATTTAATACATTACTTGCCAACAATGATTCTTTGAGCTCTCCGGTCTGACCCCTACCATACACATAACCACTTATAACGAAAGCAACATCCGGATCGTCTGAGCCTCCCTGGCCTGCTGCAATTGAAGTCACAATCGCGATAGGCGAATTGGAACTTATTTCTATCTCACCCGATTCATATACTACTACAGCCTTAGCCGTTTTGGCATTTGCTATAGTACCCTCTGCATCGTATGCTTCTACATAATATGACTTATTGTTGGTTAAGTAAGATATTGTTTTTTTCATGTATTTATCAGTCTGCGACCTATCATACGGTACAACAAACACAACGGTACTATTGTTTACAATAATTTTTGTTCCGCCGGGTCCGGTCAGTGTCCTGTTTCCTGATGAGTACTTGAACTTTTTATTATAGTCAGCACCCAAATCATACATTTTTAACTTGTTGGAATCTAATACCGACTCCGCTACATCTGATTTCACTGTAGTTAAAGATGTAATTTCTTTATTGCTGTTTTCAGTATATCTGACTAACATTGGCAAATAAGTATCAGGTATAACGGCCAAAGTCGGTTCGGCCAGTGCATCAACATTTATTTTATAATCACCGCTGTCAACGATATCTTTAAAATATTCAAACTCGTCATCACGGGAATAAGTCTCTCCATCCACCTTAACTTTGCTTGCGCCCTTATAAGTTGTGACTGCAGTTTGGGTTTGCTTTAAAATGGTGAATTGGAAATTGCCTGATTTATAATCCGCACCTAAAAGATAACCATAATTGCTGCTGGCAGCGGCTGTCTTTTCGACTGCTGCGATTTTTCCGTCTTTGTCTAAATAGAATTTACCGCTATCGTCAATATAAAGCTTGTCCGCGGGGTTAACTGCATATTTTTGATAATAATCGGATAATTCATAAGTTTTACCGCTAATTGTAACAAGCCTGTCGTCCTCTAATCCGGTAATGGTACCGGTAGCAACATTATTTGATACTATAATATCCAAAACATCTCTGCTTCCGCTACGGCCTTTTTTTACCGATAGCACATTCCACTTTGATAGGTTGGTAAAAGTAATTTCCGAACCGTCAACTCGTTTTATGGAAATTATATTGTTTGCATTATCTTCATCAATTTTTAACGTGCTTGCCTGTACAGATGACCGGTAAAGATCAGCAATTTCTTTACTGGTTGAGTTTACCGTCTTGATAACGTATGTTTCGTAAGCAGTAATGAGCACTCTATCATAATTGCCATTCCCGTCAGTATCAATAAGTTCTATCGTTCCTGATTCGGGCTGTAAAATTGATTCGTCATATCCTTCTTGAGGAGCACCGCCGTTTACCATAATGTTAGGATTTTTAGTTACTGTGGCGGCAGTTGTATATGTATCTTTTTCTTTGTCTTTCCAATAATTAATAGTAATTCCGGATTCAAAGCTGCCGGACAAATCTTCAACATCAGCAACATCAATTACTAAAATGTTGCCGGTGTCTGTTCTGTTTTCAATGTAAAGCAACGTTTTTACACCGTCAAGTGTTTCGGTATAGTAAAATTTTATTTTTCTACCTATCAGACCTTGGGTGTCAAGACCACCGTCTTTCAATACTACTTCCTTATCAGCATTACGTATTAATTCGTCATAAATAATTACTTCACCGTTACGTGCTCTTACGCCGGACTCAGTAACTGTTTCTAATGCATTTGCGTAAAACTCACCAGTGCTGTATAAAACATCCAATTTATCCGAAAGAAGTGTTTTCGTGTCACTGATAACATACCTCTCCTGGCCTTGCGATGTCACTTTTTCCATTAGTTTTACATCCAACGAGTTGTAAACAAGCCTTGCAACCTGCCATCTTTTTGCCAGTTGTGATTCCACACCGGCAACGCCTGATAGAATATTAAGTTCTGCTGCCGCTGCAAGATAGCCACCGGGCCAAACCCTCTCAGCATCGTTGTTTACTTTGCTTAGTGCAAGAGGTTCATAACCCAAGGCACACACTACCATTTTTACCGCCTGTTCATATGTAACATTGTCTTGAGGTCCAAAATTACCATCACCATAACCGTTAATTACGCCAAAATTTGTTGCAACATTTATATAGCCGGAACCCCAAAAATCTGACGCAACATCGTTAAACTGTGTTTGCCCAATTGATGATTGTGCCGTGTCCTCTTGTCCAAGTGCCCTGACAACAACAGCCGCAAACTCCGCACGGGTAATATCCCCGTCAGGTTTGAAAGTGTTGTCCTCATAGCCTTTTAATAAACCCAATGCTGATAACAATGAAATAGATTGAAAATATGATGAATCCTCTGCTACATCACTGTAATTAGCTGCAAAAGCAGTTGTGCCGGTGCCAATAAGCATAAGCACTGTTGCCAATATTAATGACAATATTCTTGCTTTTAATTTCATAATACACTTTCCTCCTTATAAAATATGTATAATTTGAACAGAAAATATAAAACCTAAATTTATTTTAACATTTACTGTAGAAAAGTCAAGTATTTTAACACTATTGTAATACTTATTTGCTTATTATCTGGCACCATAAACGACTCTGTTTATACCTGATAGGTCCTTAATGGTTTCAATGGTGTTATATGCATTTTCAAGCAAAATAGAGCAAACAGCATCGCTTTGGTCATGCCCGACTTCAAAAAGTAACATCCGTTTTACATTTGCCTGCTTTGTGATAATCCTATAAAAAAGGAGCCCGTCCTCCCCACCATCCAAAGCAGATATTGGTTCGAAATTTTTAACATCACACATAAGTTTAGCAATATCATAACTTTTAATATAAGGCGGATTTGATACCACTATATCATATTGTTGGCTTGGAAAAGATTTCAAAATGTCCTTTTGGATAAAACTTATGCTTTCAATTTTATGTTTTCTTGCATTTTGCCTTGCAACATCAAGGGCCTGTTGTGAAATATCGATACTGTCAATATGCAAATTTTTGCAATAATATGCACAACTAATACAAATGCAGCCACTGCCTGTTCCGACTTCAAGCATACTATATTGCTTGTTCCCGGTAAATTCTATTATTTTTTCAACCAATAATTCTGTTTCGGGTCGTGGTATCAAAACATCCGGCGTTACATCAAATTCAAGCGACATAAATTCACGCTTGCAGGTTATATAAGCTATCGGTTCGAATTTTGCACGTCTTGCTACCATTTCAAAAAAGCCGGAATAGTTTGTAACCTCGACATTTTTGTTAAGCAATAGATACATTTTATCAACACCCAAAAACTCACTTAACAATATGAAGGTATCAAGATTAAAACCTTTTATTCCGGCCTCTTGTAAAATTTTGTTTGATTTATTAATAAGCTCTGCTATTACCACACGGCTGTTTCCTTTTTTTCGGGTCTAACCGCAAGTAGTGAGGCAATAGCGACTTCGAGCTGTTTTTCATCCGGCTCTTTTGTGGTTATATACTGCAACAACATACCCGGCGCGCTAATAAACCTTGTAAATGCATTATTGTGCCTGCCGGTAAATTTAATTGACTCATAAGCCAAGCCGGCAACAAGCGGCAACAAGATTATTTTATAAAGCGAACGCAAACCCCAAGATAAACTTGCACTGTTGGGCACTGCCAAAAACAACACAATGCTTATTATCAAGACAATAAACAAAAAGCTTGTTCCGCAACGTGGATGTAGCCGCGAATGTTTTTTTGCATTTTCTACCGTGAGTTCATCACCCGACTCATAACAATGAATAGTTTTATGCTCCGCCCCGTGATATTCAAACACTCTCTTTATGTCTTTCATCTGCGAAATACCGATTAAATATCCGAAAAAAATTATTAGCTTTATGGCACCCTCTGTCAATGTCTTTATGCTGTTGCTTTGTATGCCGAAAAGATTGGTTATAAATGCAGGGAACAAAATAAACAACCCAATACTCAAGCAAAGGGATAGTATTATTGAAAAAGCAATTACAACACCTTTGAGTTTTTCACCGAACACCTTCTCTACCCATATATCGAATTTTGATTGTTTTTCATCTTCTTCTTCGATGTCGTAGTATTCAGCAGAGAGCATAAGCGCCTTGACACCTATTGTCATACTTTCAAAAAAATTAACAGACCCTCTGATAATAGGCCATTTTAAAAACTTTATTTTTTTTGATATTGGTTCAAAATCATTAATGGCGGTTATAATCTCCCCGTCAGGTTTTCTGATGGATGTTGCGGTTTTTTCCGGGCCTCGCATCATAACACCTTCGATTACTGCTTGTCCACCAATGTTAGTGCAAAAACTCTTTTTTTTGGTCTCCAAAACTAATCACCTCAACTAATATAAGATTGTTTACTTTCCGATACAAAAACGCGAAAAAATATTTTCAATTATCTCATCACTTACTGTCATTCCGTCTATTTCTCCCAACGCCATTAAACAAAGTTCCAAATCACCTAATATAATATCCGCCGGTTGATTTCCGTTTACTAAGTCAATTGAATTAGCAATCAACTCACTTGCCCGAATAAGTGCTTGTTTGTGACGTTTGCTTGTAATCAAAACGGTTGTGACCAAATTGCCTTTTGAGTATTTTTTGGAGATAAAAGAAAAAAAATCTTCGATACCTGTGCCGGTTAGCGCAGAAATATTAATGATCTTATCAAAATGTGGCGGAATAATCTTTTGCGGCAAATCACATTTATTAATCAGACAAACAACATCTTTGCCACTAATAAGAGAAATAATTTGTTTATCATCCTCGTTTAATTCACGTGTCCCGTCCAAAATCAGAAAAATTATGTCCGCACTATTCAATGCGTCAATTGAACGTTTTACGCCAAGCTGCTCTATAAAATCGGAGCTTTGCCGAATCCCTGCAGTATCCAACAGGTTTATCCGGCAACCTCTAATATTTACCGAAACCTCTATCACATCACGCGTAGTTCCTTCGATATCAGAAACTATTGCCCTATCATGCCCGGTTAATAGATTTAAAAAACTTGATTTCCCTACGTTTGGTGCGCCTATTATTGCGGCGTTTACACCATCTCGAACTATAAAGCCATCATCGGCCGTCGCTAAAAGATTATCAATAATACTTTTTACTTGATTAAGCCCCAAAGTCAATTCACAGCCATCATAATCCTCCATCTCATCAGGGAAATCAAAGGTTGCTGTAAGATGAGCAGTAATATCAAGCAGTTTTGACCTTGCCTCGGATATCTTTTTTGAGAGCTTTCCCTCTAAATGATTGGCTGCAACAAAAGCCGCATCTTCGGTTTTGGCTTCTATTAAATCGCCGACTGCCTCTGCTTGTGCTAAGTCCAATCGTCCGTTTAAAAAAGCCCGACGTGTAAATTCACCCGGCGGTGCTAATGCAGCGCCATGCAACAGCGCTGTTTCCAGTACCATTTTACAAACTGTCATCCCACCATGGCAATGAAATTCTATAATATCCTCACCGGTGTAACTGTTCGGTGCTTTAAAAAAGCAAGCTAATGCTTTATCGATAATATTATCACCACGCACAACCGAACCGTATACCATTTTATGGCTTTGGTTAAGCGGTTTGCTAAACATTTTATTTGCGATATTTAAAGCAAGTAAGCCGCTTATTCTAATTATGCCGACTCCGGCTACCCCATACGCGGTTGCGATTGCTGCGACGGTCTCGTTGTTCATTTTTTCGCCCCCTTTTACTTAGGGCTGATAATAATTTTCCTGTTAGGATCTTCACCAACACTACGGGTAGTAACTTGCGGGTTTGCTTGAAGCGTAGAATGAATAATCCTTCTTTCATAAGGGTTCATCGGCTCTAACATCATATCTCTTCGGTTATTCAAGGCTTTTTGCGCCATTTTATTGGCAAGACGAATAAGTGTTTCCTCTCGCTTTGCACGATAATTTTCGGCATCAATTAATACCCTGTTATACTTTTCTCCATACATGCCTTTGTTGACATAAATATTGGTGAGGTATTGAACGGCATCAAGCGTTTCACCTCTTCTGCCAATTATCCCACCTACATCTGACCCCGAAATAACCACCTTGATATATTCGTCTTCAAAAGCTACGCTGGATTCACAGTCCAAATTCATTTTTTCGAGAAGCCCGTCAACAAATTCTTTTGCTGCTACTAAAGGTGCTTGTTCATTATCATTAACAGATACAATAACAGTTGCCTCTTTACCGCCCAAGCCAAAAAGCCCTTTTGTACCTTCATCAATTACCTTTACAGTAACATCCTCAAGTTGCGCATTGAGCTTATCTAAAGCACTTTTAACAGCTTCATCTACTGTTTTTGCTGTTACCTCAATTCGGTTCATTTATGTTAATTTCCTCCCTTACTATGATTTCTTCTTCTCCAAAGCAGGTTTACTATCCTGTTGTTGTGCCGCAAAATAACGGTTCAAAAAAAATTGCTGGATTATCTGTATTATATTACCCAAAATCCAATAGAAACCAACACCGGCAGGCATACTAAAAGTAAACCATGCAGTCATTAAAGGAAAAAGGGCATTCATAGTTTTCATAGTTGATGCAGCGCTGTTAGCCTCTGTTGAAGCTGCGTTTGATGTGCTTGTTACTTTTGTTGAAAGAAAAGTTGTTAAAGCTGCTAATACAGGAATTATCCATAGCAACGTTATATAGTTTAAGCTGGGCGTTTGGCCAAGATCAAGCCCTAGGAAGTTAAAGTTAATCAGCTTTACATTTGCTAAACCGACCGATTCCAAAACATCGGCAGATAAATATTTTAAGTTCTGTGCGATAGGTATTTCAAACCTACCAACATCGCCTATTGCATCTAATCCTTTAGAAACAAGCACTTCGTTAACCTTTTCTGTAAGAACAGTCACTTGTTCGGGTAGCATTCCGAACATGTAGGTCAGCGGCTTAATTATTGCTTGATAAAGACCTATAATAATTGGAAACTGAATTAAAAGCGGAAAGCAGCCACCCGCAGGATTAATTCCGTGCTTTTGATAGAGTTTCATTGTCTCTTCATTTAATTTCTGCTTGTCGTTTTTATATTTTTCCCTTATCTTCAATAGCTCCGGCTGAATTTTCTGAGTATCTTGCATTGACTTTTGTTGTTTAAAAGATAACGGCAACAAAATAAGCCTTACTGCTAATGTAAAAAAGATCAAAGCCAAACCGTAGTTGCCAAAAAAATTGTTCAGCCAAAACAGAAATAATCCAAACGGTCGTGAAATAAATCCCATATAATCCCCCTAATCTGCATTGCCTTGCAGGTTTTTATGTATTCATGGAACAGGGTCATAACCACCCTTATGAAATGGGTGGCATTTTGCTCTTCTTTTTGCTGACAAGTATAAGCCCTTTACAGTCCCATATCGTTGAAAAGCGTGAAGGGCATAAACCGAACAACTTGGTTCGAACCGGCAGCATGGTTTTTTCAATGGTGAAATAAACAACCTGTATGCTTTTATTATAATAATAAATAAATATTTCATATTATTTCACACTAAAAGCCCTGTTTATCAATGAAACGCTATATAAACAAACCGGCTTTTTTCAACATTATACCGATCACTTTTTGATGCTGCTCAAACTCTGCATCTAATGCAAATACCCTTGCCACAATTACTATATCATAACCCGTTTTTATTGTAGGTTCATATAAACGGAAAGCCTCGTAAATATGCCGTCTAACCCTGTTTCTTTTAACAGCATTTCCGATTTTTTTGCCAACTGTTATGCCAAACCGATTATACATTAATCCGTTTGGCATACTATGCAAAACTAAGATATGGCTATGTTGGCGTTTGCCCCGATAATACAGTCTTTTAAAAAACATGTTTTGCTTAAGCGAAACAGTATTTTTCACTTTATACTATGCAGTTAAACGCAAACGCTTTTTTGCACGTCTGTTGGCTAAGACTTTTCGACCGTTAGCGGTGGCCATTCTTTTCCTAAACCCGTGTTCTTTTTTTCTTTGTCTTTTTTTCGGTTGATAAGTTTGACGCATTTTGCCTTCCTCCCAAATGTATTATGTCCGCAATAATTACATGTGTTTTGCCTTTTTGGCAGTAGAATGATTATACAATATTATAATATTTTTGTCAAATTGTTTTTTCGGGCATATTTTTATATATTTTTTCAGGCATATTTTTTTATATTTGTCAGCCTTCAACTATTTGTTCTAAAATAGTTTTGTAAAGCGCCGCTGCATCTTTTTTAAATCGATTTACAATTTCTTCTGCATTTTCTCTGCTGCCGGCAAATATATTAAGTTCCAATAGTGGGGTTCCCATTTCATAAATACCGCACTTTGCCAAGAATTTTCTAACATCTACAGCCACTATATCTGTAACTATTTCGTGCTCACGATTAATATTCTTTAAAGTTTGTTCACCCGTGTCAAAAATATCTTCCCTGACGGTAAGTGGTATTCTATCGTTAAACAATGCGACGAGCTCTTCACCTTTATTTGTTATGTCATAACACTTTTTGCCGTCAACTGTAACTGAGTTTATGAGCCCCATCTTTTCCATATCCAAAACAAAGTCCATTAAAGTGAAATAATCTAATATCCCGCTAAAAACCAAAACATCTTGAAAGTTTTCTTCTGACATTGTAGTTTTAAACGACTTCAAAGTATATAATATTATTAATCTTATTTGAACATCATCAAAGTACATATCCATCACCCGCTAATACATTTTGTTCACTAATAACTAATTATTGGAAGCAGCATTATTACACCATTTTCAATGATTTATATCGTTTTTGCCATAAATATAATTCGCAAAGCGAATTATTCAGCAGGTATTAACACTGCAACGAACACTTGGCGCGTGACAGATTTTAAAATGATTTTTTGTCAGGTGAATCATTAAAAATTGGGTAATACTTTGTGTATTGACCAATTTTTAATGGTTTGCATGGCGGGAAATCATTCAAAAGATGGTATGTGTCCAATGTGTTCGTTGTAGTGTTAATTATCGTGCCGGTTTTCACTCTCAAAAGATAGAACAGCGCTTTTAAGTGTGTTTTTCATAAGCATAGCAATTGTCATAGGTCCAACTCCACCCGGTACCGGTGTTATTGCATAAGCTTTTTCCACACATGATTCGAAATGAACATCCCCTACAAGCGTATTATCCTCCAGTCTGTTCATGCCTACATCAATAACAACTGCACCTTGTTTTATCATATCGCCCGTTATAAACTGTGCCTTTCCGATTGCAGCCACAACAATATCAGCATTACGCACCTTTTGCGCAAGGTCCTTTGTTTTCGAATGGCAAATCGTTACAGTGCCATGTTCATGCATCAATAGCATAGCCATAGGCTTGCCCACAATGTTGCTTCTGCCTATGACAACACAATCCTTACCTGCTATGCTTATTCCGCTTTCATGAATAAGTTCTATCACCCCTGCAGGTGTACAAGGCAGAAAATCATAATCGCCAATCATTATTTTGCCAACATTAACAGGATGAAAAGCATCTACATCTTTTTTAATTGAAATCGCATCTATTACGGCAGTTTCGTTTATATGCCCCGGTAAGGGCGATTGAACTAAAATTCCGTCAATATCATTTCTTTTATTTAATTTTTCAATCAATGTGAGAAGTTCGTCTTGTGTTGTATTTTCAGGCATGGAGTATTCCTCCGAATACATGCCTATTTCCGCGCAAGCACGTTTCTTTAAGTTCACATAAATGCGGCTTGCACTGTCATCTCCAACTATTATTACCGCAAGACCGGGGGTTTTTCCGCGTTTTATCAAATCATCAGTTTGGTTTTTAAGTTGCTGCTTAATTCTCTGTGCAGTTTTTTTCCCGTCTAAAATTATTGTCTTTTGCATGGCTTTTCTCTCCGTTTCACATTTTTATTTTTTAACAGGTGGTGCCAAACAACCGAATGACACCCTTCTTCATCGATCTGACGCACCAAAATACAGTTTTATTTAAAAAGTAGGCTCCGTATAGGGCAAAGCAAAATATTATGGGAAACATATACCGTGGAAAACAATAAAAGGGCAAATATGAAATGTTGAAAAATAAAACACAAAAAGCAGGAAACAGCTTTACACCGTCTCTATTTTTCTTTCCCGTAATAAATAGCAAAATTAAACCGACAATGCCGGAAATCAGTAATAAAAAATGTTGCTTATTCAGTTTTTCTACTGATATGTTAAACAAGACAACCCACAAAAAAGGATTTTTAAAATTCATTATGGTTTTGCCGACGGTATACCAATGCAGATACTTAATAGGTTGTTTTTTTATCACCCGATCAAAACGAATGCGTGTCATCTGACTTTCAACCGCGTTATCAACGATTTCATCCGACCCATATTTATCAACATCAATGTCGATTTGCCTTTTTATTATATCATAATAATCAATGTTCTCAGATTGTTCTACCGATCTGTCATAATTAATAAAAGTACCCTGAAAAGCCGGGTTACCGGAGGACTTTGTCAATGGTATAAATTCTTTAAATAGCACTGCGTTCCTAATAATCCACGGTGACAAAATAACGATTACCACGCCAACTACCGCTGACCCGAATTTTAGCATTTCCATGAATTTATACTTTTTTATTATCCATACAAAAAGCACCGCCATTGGTAAAGCTAACACAACAGGCGGGCGGAATAAAACACTAAAGCCCAAAAAAATGCCGCCAATAATATAGTATTTCATCCTTTTGGTTTGTAAGGCGTTAATTGTATGATAAAATGTCAGCAAAAACAAAAAATAAAAGCATACCTCGGTAAGCAGCGTACCGGTTATATAAATGCTAGGTGCATAAAACGCCATAAGCCCGGTGGCAATCAGTGCCGCACCGGTCGAAAACAACTTTTTACCTGATAAAAATATCATATAAAGGCATGCAGCGCCTAACAGAGCTTGAAAGATTTTAAATTGCAAAATCGGGTATTTACCAAACACTGCGACAAAGGCTGCTAAAACAACAGTTATGCCGGGCATTATAAAAACCGTATCAGCATTTGGGTCTTTATATGTGAATCTGCCATTCTCAAGCAACGTCCATGCGCTGCGCAAATATTTAACATCATCGTTATCAAAGTTTTCAAAACTACCCCTGATACCCTCATTACCATGAAAAACAAAATATGTCCCACAAAGTGTTATGTATATGCATAACAGGATTAATAAAACAATTTTGACCCACTTGCTTTCGCCTTTTATAACATTACCCCCTTGAAACCAAAAAAGCACCTGCGGTTATTAAAAATAACCCTGCCCACT
Source organism: Clostridiaceae bacterium (assembly GCA_012511915.1). Classification (GTDB taxonomy): domain Bacteria; phylum Bacillota; class Clostridia; order Monoglobales; family Firm-18; genus JAAZFB01. The sequence continues at coordinate 1,119 of JAAZFB010000087.1, read as the reverse complement.
TTATTAGGGCAATGTTTTCCTTAAATACAAAAAAACTTATTAGCGCAGTAACCGCATAGCATAGACTTTGCATGGGATATGCCGTTGAAAGCGGTATTTTGCTTAAAATATAAAACCAAAGTAAGGTGGCGCCCACATAAATAACCAAACCGCTAAGAATAAACGGGTTAACAAACAGCTTAAAAAGACCCTCCGGGGTTAAACTAAAACCAACATGCTGTATACCGCTTTTCCAAAACAGCTGACCAGTAACCAACATTGAAACATTTAGCAACAAAAGAAAAAACACCGAATAGCTCATATAAATGCCCCTTCGATAAAAATATTTAAACGGAGGTGGTGAACAATTAGACGGCACAAATCTTACGCAGCAAATCTCCGTCATCCAATTATTAAACATCCTTAACCTTATACTATTTCTTATTAAAATATTGACAAACTTTTTTGTCAATAGCGGCCGCAATCAGCGGCCGTTACAAGGAAAATAGTATTTACTAATTCGCAATTAATGAAATTTTTCTAACGCGAATTAGTATTATACTATTATTTCTCCCTTTCGTATTCTTCGACTTTCTTTTTTAACAAACCCACCTCTTGTGTTAACTTAACAATCGTCTTTTTGCTGTCTGTAATAAACATGGTAATATAAAAAATAAAAGCCAAAACAAAAACCAAAGCTGCTGCAAAGAATAACGACGGTGCATAAAAAACGTTAAGAATAACCGCAAGTTGTTCAAGTAGATTTACGTTACATGCAACAACTATTAACATAACGAACAGAACCAGCCAAAAAAGTACGTAACGGAAATCTAACTTCCTTTACTCAAAAGCGTATAAGGCAATAACCAAAAAAGCCGATAAAATAATAACCGCAACACTGTAAATTGTCAATAGTCCCCTCCTCCTTTGTTTGATAATAAAAGGCTAAAGGTTACTTTTACTGCATAGTATATAGATTTTAACGGTGTTATGGAAGAACGTCCCTGCTCACGATAACACATATCTACCGAAATCTCTTTTATTATTAATCCGTTTTTTGCAGCAAATGCAATCGTTTCCACTTCGGGATAATCTTCCGGATAGTATTGCGCAAACAAAGCTATTGCATTTTTATTCACC
>JAAZFB010000086.1 GCA_012511915.1 Clostridiaceae bacterium | reverse complement strand
TTGTGGACTAGTAAACTCAATTATACAGGAAAAAGGGGGGTCATTGTTTTTTATTTATAAAAAACTCTGTAACCTTTGAAAATAAAAGGTTTTATTAAAAAAATAGGGGTGTCAATTTGACACTACCACTGAATTATTGGGGATGCGAATATGAAAATTGTCGGAATTATTGCTGAATACAATCCGTTTCACAACGGTCATTTGCATCAGTTAAATAGGGCAAAAGAGCTCTCAGATGCAAATTATACCGTCGCCGTTATGAGTGGTAGTTTTGTCCAGCGGGGTGAACCGGCTATCTGCAACAAGTGGGCACGATCAAAAATGGCCCTTAGTTGTGGTGTTGATTTGGTAATCGAACTGCCGACGGTTTATTGTGCTCAATCAGCGGAATATTTTGCAACAGGCGGTGTTAGGTTGTTGGACAGCATTGGTGCAGACTATATAAGCTTTGGTGCAGAAGATGATAAAATTGCAAATTTGAAAGCGGCGGCTGAAGTTTTGGTTAATGAATCGGACGAATTCCGCGCTTTTCTTGCCAACAGTCTAAAGGACGGAAAAAGTTTTCCGGCAGCAAGGGAGGAGGCAGCATCGAAATTTGGCGTGAGCAGTGTATTATATTCACCCAACAATATATTAGCGGTTGAATATATAAAGGCTCTGCTTAAAAGCAAAAGCAATATTATACCTATCCCTGTAAAGCGCATAGGCTGCGGGCATGATAAATTAGGCAGCGCATCATATATAAGGAATAATATGTCAAAATGTGACGAATATATGCCAAATATTGCGCATGAGCTGCTGCAACAGGAAATAAATAACAAGAGAGCTCCTGTAACATTTAAAAGTTTAGATAACGGCGTTATGGCTCATTTAAGGTCAATTCCGATTAATCAGCTTGCCGAAATAAGCGGAGTAGCTGAAGGGATTGAGAACCGCATAAAAAGAGCGGCAATTTATCACACAACGGTGGAAGAAGTAATATCATGTGTTAAAACAAGAAGATATACATACTCACGGATAAGACGCATTATAATAAACAGCCTGATAGGCATTACAAATGCAGAAATTACTAAACCGCCGGAATACATCAGAATTCTTGGACTAAACGATAGAGGTAGGGAAATGCTGAATAAAATCAAAAAAACAGCAAAAATTCCGATTATTACAAAAGTGGCAGATGCTAACATAACCCAAATGCTGACTTATGATATTTTGGCTACTAATTTATATTCATTAATGTATCCGGATACCGACCAAAGAAAAGGCAATCTTGATTATATAAACTCACCGATTATAGTATGAATATAGTATGAGCAACAAAAAAATTGATTTTACTGCAGAGGAATGATATAATTAGGATATTGAAAGACACACGACAACTTCGCAAAATAAAGATTTTGCGAAGTTGGGAATAGGGATAAGAGGTGAAGATGTGCAAATGAGCAGCTTCGAAGGCGCACCACAGGTTTTATCAGACTTTTTAAGCTACATAGACACTGTTAAGGGAAAATCGTTAAATACCTCTAAAGAATATTTTTATGACATCAGAACATTTTTGAGGTTCTTAAAGGTTCATAAAAAATTAGTGCCTGACAATACAGATTTTAATTGCATAAACATTGATGATGTTACAATACAAATGCTTTCTGATGTTACGCTTAGCGATTTGTACGAATATTTGGCGTACACCAACCGTATACGCGGAAACACTGCTGCCTCCCGTGCTCGTAAAGTTTCTTCTTTAAAAACCTTTTATAAATACCTGACAACCAAAAAGAACTATTTCAGCAACAATCCGGCAAAAGACCTGGAAACACCAAAAATTGGAAAAACATTGCCGAAATACCTTGATTTAAATAGCAGCAAGGCTCTCCTTTCTGCTGCTGACGGTGTAAACAAACGAGATTATTGCATGTTAACTTTGCTTTTAAACTGTGGTCTGAGGCTTTCTGAACTTATTGGGATCAACATCTCGGATATAAAAACAACTACGCTGACAGTTACCGGTAAAGGTAATAAACAACGGACTGTTTATCTAAACGAGGCATGCATTAAGGCAATAAAAATATACTTAGAAGTGCGACCAAAAGATAAAGTTAAAGACAGGGATGCCCTTTTTCTGAATAAAAACAATCAGCGAATAGGCGCACGCGGCGTGCAACTTATGGTTAAAAAATATTTAAACCTTGCAGGGCTTGATACCAAGAAGTATTCTACCCACAAGCTAAGACATACAGCGGCTACCTTACTATATAGACATGGCAATGTCGATATTAGAGTATTGCAAGAAATATTGGGTCATGAAAACTTATCCACTACGCAAATTTATACTCATACCGAAAGCTCTCAACTACAGGATGCAATAAATAAAAACCCGCTTTCAGGCATTTCTTCAAAAGAAAAGAGAGGTTAATAGATGTATAGCAAATTATCCCCTAAACAAACCGAGATATTAATGATTATTAATAACTGTCTTTCGGTAAATGGTTATCCCCCCTCCATTCGCGAGATTTGTGCCAAAACGGGCTTAAAATCAACATCCTCTGTACATGCCCATATATGTACCCTTGAACGGCTTGGTTTTATTGAAAAACGGGGTTTAAAAAAACGAACATTAACAACAAGTTACTTACCTAAACATTTATACGTGCCGATTTTGGGTAAAATTGTTGATTGCGACTATATATTATCAGTTAAAAACATTACAGGATATTATCCTGTTCGAGATGAATTTTCACCAAATAAAGAACTTTTTATTTTAAAAATGACGGACGATAGCATGATAAACAACGGAATTCTTATAAACGATTATATTCTTATTCAAAAGCAAAATATCGCCAAAAACGGCGATATTGTTGCGGCCTTCGTGGATAATAAACTAACTGTAAAGATATTCTTCAACGATAAAAAAAATGTGCGATTACAACCAAGTAATAATTCATATCAACCGATTATCAGAAACAATATTGATGTTATCGGAAAAGCAATTGGAGTTTTTAGAACACTATAATCCGGAATGATATTTGCATAATACTAAATTCAAACAAATATAACACTATATTTGATTGAATTTAGTATAAGTCTTTTTTATCTGCTATATTTTGTACTGCACAGGCTATGGCTGTAAATGCACTTTCAAAAGTCAATCCGCCTTGCATATAAACTATATATGGGGGCTTAATCGGTGCATCCGCAGACAGTTCTATTGATGAGCCTTGCACAAACCCTCCGGCCGCCATTATTACTTTATGGCTATATCCCGGCATATCCCAAGGCTCAGGCGTAACAAAACTATCAATGGGTGAACCTTTTTGTATACCTTTGCAAAACTCAATAACGCTCTGTGCACAACCAAATTTAATGGCCTGTATTGTATCACTTCTGTCATCATGCAAACCGGGGGATACATCAAACCCTAATTTTTCAAAAGCAGCACCGCAGAGTACAGCAGTCTGCATTGCCTCACCAACAATGTGTGGCGCCATAAATACCCCTTGCAAGATAAGTCGGTTTGTATCAAGTGTAGCGCCTATATGTTTGCCCAAGCCGACGGAATTTAATTTGTATGCCGCGCGTTTTATATACTCACTTTTACCGACTATATAACCACCGGTAGGTGCCAAACCTCCACCGGGATTCTTTATAAGCGATCCTGCAACAAGGTCCGCACCGTAAGCTGAAGGTTCGTCTTTTTCTACAAATTCTCCATAACAGTTATCCACGAGACAAATAATATTTTCATTAAATGCTTTTACTTTTTTAATTATCTCGCCAATTTCTATGTTAGTCAGCGAAGACCGCCAATCATACCCTCTCGACTTCTGAATTAATACAGCTTTGGTATTTTGATCTATGGTAGACATAATATTATTATGGTCAATTTTTCCTTCGGTTAATTCTGCTTGTTTATATTTTATTCCGAAGTCTTTTAACGAGCCTAAATCGCTGTTTCCACCACCAATTACCTGCTCTAAAGTATCATATGGCTTGCCGGTTAGGCTAACAAGTGTATCACCGGGACGTAAAACGGCAAATAAACATAAGGAAATGGCGTGTGTGCCACTTATTATGGTATGTCGTACAAGTGCATCCTCTGCCTGAAATATATCCGCATATATTAAATCAAGCGCATCCCTGCCGATATCGTCGTATCCATAGCCTGTGGTGCCGTTAAAATGCTGTGTGCTTATTTTATTCCTTGCAAATGCTGACAAAACCTTTATCTGATTATACATTGCTACACTTTTAATTGCCTCTAATTTTGTCTTTATTTCGTCTTTAATATTGTTTAAAAAGTCAATTATTTCCAAGGAAATATTATAGTTTTGTTTTAATAATTCATTCATACCTTTTCACTGCACACCCTTACTAAAATTTCGATCGCTTTGTCTATATCGCTTTTGCTTACAATTTCACAAGCTGTATTAAAGTTCTTTAACGGAAACGATAATACACCGGTTATAACACCAACTCCCGACACCTGAATTGATGAGGCATCTGATTTTGTTTTTGGGGATACTTGAAATTGAATATCAATGTTTTCTTTTTTTGCTGCGTTTAAAATTATATTCCTTACTGTAGGATGTGTTATAACAGAGCCGTCCATTATTTTAATAACCGGCCCCTCCTCCATTTTGATTGAACTTTTTTCATTTTGTAAACTATCGCATACTGATGAATCAATTGTAATTGCATATTGTGGTGCTATTTTTGATGCGGCAGTTTTGGCTCCGCGTAGTCCAAGGTGATGCTGTGTTGTAAATACAAAATATAAATCGTTCTCAGGACGTACCATCTTTTTTATTGTTTGAATTAAAATATAACACGCCGCACGTGAATTTAGAGCTTTTGCACTAACAATATTGTTTTGTTGGTCAAAAGTATGATGATATGTCGCAATATCACCGACAGAAACACTGTTAAGGCAATCGCCTTTACAGCCAAGAGTTTCTATAAAATAATCCGTTGTTTTTAGTGGATTTTCTGACTTTTTTGATATTATGCCAATTGTGTCGTTTAAAAACTTCACTTTGCAGGCATGTAAAAATTTTAACTGTACATCACCAATGGTCGAAAAATAGGCATAATTATCATCGGTATGAGTTACTATAAAACCAGCCTCGTCCATGTGTGCGCTCAGCATAAGCTTATTCCCTTTGCCTTTTTTGTGTACTATTAAATTGCCAAGAGTATCTTCGTATATCTGATCTGCAAATTTCTCTGTCTGTTTGGTTATAAATTCTTTTAGCATAACTTCATTGCCCGACGGCGCTGAAATATTCGTTAACTCTGTTAAAAGCTCCATTCTTCTGACTCCTCACTACGTAACAAGTTATAAATTATATCCCTGCAACCCTCTATGTCGTTTTTGCTTGCAACACTTGAGGGGGAATGTATATATCTGCAAGGAACCGAAATAACACCTGTTCTAATACCATTCTCGGTTAAATGAATTGTGCCTGCGTCATTGCCGCCAAGGGTGGTTTGCTTATACTGATATTTGATATTGTTATTTTTTGCGGTAGTAACTAATGCTTTTACTATGCCTTTATCCGAATATGATGTTCTGTCAAGCAATGAAATTGCCGCACCCTGGTTTAAACGGGTCGAATAATCTTCTTTTTCGGTGCCGATGACATCGGAACATGTCGTAGTTTCTACAACCAAAGCAACAGATGGCAAAACATTATACGCTGCTGTTGCGGCACCCCTACAACCGACTTCCTCTTGAACGGTAAATGAAAAATAAACATCGTGTGCATAAATATAATTTGCAAGTTCTGTTAATATATAACAGCCTACGCGGTTATCCAATGCCTTTGCCTTTACTAAACAACTACCAAACTCCATAAATTTGCTGTCAAAGCCTGCGTAATCGCCGATATTTATATATTTTTTTGCTTGCTCTGCATCTTTTGCGCCTATGTCAATGAATAAATCACCTGTTTTAGGGGTAGCGTTATTTTCCTTTTCATCAAGATGCGGCGGTATAACGCCTATAACGCCGGGAATTTTTTGCGGACCGACTACTACACTTTTTGCTGTTATCACTCGTATGTCTATCCCGCCCACTGTTTTGAATCGTAAATATCCCTCGTTTGTTATGCCGGAAATAATAAAACCCACTTCATCCATATGGGCGGCTAACATAATGCTGTTTTTATAGCCTTTATTACCTTTTTTATAGCATATTAAATTTCCCATGCTGTCAATTTGTGTTGTATTACAATGGCTTGACATTACATTTTGTAATAAATCCCGCACTTGTGTTTCAGCACCCGAAACTCCGAATGCATTACATAGTTTTTCTAACAAACCAGCCCACCCCCCAAAGCGTTGCAAATAACATCTACAATTGCATTAATATCACAATTCGAAACAACTTCTACCGGTGAATGCATATATTTAACCGGTGCACTGACAACTGCGCAAGGTATTCCTTTTTTTGTTATTTGTATTTGCCATGCATCCGTTCCGGAGCTTGCAGGGCATGCTTCTATATTAACCGGTCCGCCTTTAATACTGTTAATAATCTTTTGCGTTAGTTCAGGGTGCATATTAGGACCAACAGCTATTACCGCGCCACTGCCAACTTCAAAGGCAACATCACTGCTTTTGGTGTATGGTGT
>JAAZFB010000085.1 GCA_012511915.1 Clostridiaceae bacterium | reverse complement strand
AGTTCCACAGGTTCCCGGGCTGATTATAACTCCAAAAAGCATCGTTTTTAGGCCATATACGATTATAGAACACAACATGTTCTTCTCTTAGATTAACACTCCGGCTTGGAAGCCATCGCATATTGGGAAACAATCTTAGGTTGTCCGGCTCGATAAACTCTGAAAATTGTTTAGCTGTCCGGCTCCGAGCAACAGCAGTATTATACTCTGCGGCCTGGTATCTGTTAAAAGCATTGATTACCTTCTTTGCATCTTCGACCGATGATTCGAGTTGTATTTTTATCTGTTGAGTAGCACGGAATGCTTTATAGGCGGCAAACCGGCTTACGTTTGCGCGGAATTGATCAGAGAGACCATCTTCAGTATCTTCAGCATAAACCGTGTTGATCGCCTTACGCAAATTGCCTGCGTATTGTTCGTACAAAGATTTGTTTAACTTCTGTTTTGGATTTGAGGCAATATCATCTATTATTCGTTCAGCCGAATTTTTAGCAGCTAAGGAATACTCAAGTATCCCCGATGTTTTAAATGTATTTAAACATTCTTTCAACATCGTGTAATCACCATTAAAATACAGCCTGTCGAGTTCTGATGCAAGGGCTGGGTGTTCGCCAGCCCTTAAACGAAAAAACGGTTATCGTCTTTAAGAAAAGCCTGTTTGGTGCCTGTAATTGTTATGTTATATTTTTCCGAAAAATATTTTGGATCTATTTCGTAGTTGTTAAGCAGCATTTGCTCGATTTGTATTTGTTGCCCCGGCGTCCAGTCGATTAACTCATCCCATTCGAATCGGTATCCTTCGAGTGGAAATCCGTGCCGGATCATTTGCGGTATCAATTTCCAGTTCACAACATCACGAAACATATCGGAATCGGAATCGATTACATTTTTAAAAACCTCAAGGTGTACTTCCGATTGACTAAGTGAGCTGCCACTATCGATTGTCATTGTCTGATTTAATATGCCTTTGCTTATTTCGGAATTTGCTCGGTCGATACGTTTGTCGTAAACGTTAAAAGCGTCTCCTCTGGTAGTTTCTTTGATTTCTATTTCTGTTCCTTCCGGAAATAATCCCCAAGAGAGAGCTCCCATTTCGGCAAGGAATTTTTCGGCACGGGCAGTATCCTTAGGGTCGCGGCTTGCTGTTTTGCCGATGCGGATAGGCATTCCGAACACTTCTCCAAAAGTGTCCCAGTAGGCAAGCATATTCTTTTTAGATAATGCTGATGGGCTAAGTTTAAGCAATATTCCGAGATTGTTTTTTTTCCCTATTCCTATGCACCAGTTAGCAGGACTCCCTTCAGTATAAGACACACCTCGTTTCCATTCGTCGCCAACTTCTTTAACAATGACGCCGTATTCCGGAATAACATGTTTGCGTGGTATAAGAGAGACTTCGCTATATCGCATACGTCCTTCGGTTATGATATCTCCAAACTCAACAAGAGAATAACCGTAATAGATAGAATCATATGCATAGTTCCAAAAATCTTTAAACCATTCTACTTCGAACAGTTCTGTGAGTTCAGGTTTTTCTTTTCCGGATTTATCCACTATTTTGAAAGATTTCTTAAACCCCATTCTATTTCGTTGATCGATACATCCGGTAAGATGTAAATCGGCTGCCACATCGGTATATACGTCGTATAAGGGGCCGCGAATCGGATTTTCGGGATTAATAGCAGCTTGCCATGCACGTCGCCATGTTCCAATATCTTTTTTTGTCAGGTTTTCTGCCTGTATTTTAAGCTCAATGAGCATTTTCTTTTTAGTATCCTTAGCCATAATATTACAGTTTAATAGTCGTATTGTTGTTTAGACATACTTCCGAACTTTAAAGGTGTTGTTTCTTCACCTGTGCTATCTGTTAACAGCGGCAGTGTTGGAGATAATAGTCCTTTTGCTACACGATTAAGATAATCGATAGCTCTATCGTATCTATCTTTTACGCGATCGAATAATATATCCGGATTGGATAGACGTATAATTTGCCAGAGAGCAATATCTTTAGTGAGCTCGACAATTAAGCGGTTTCGTTCATTGCCTTGCTTATTGAAAACATTTATGGTATCATATCGTCCTGCCAAATAGCTTTTAATTTGTTCGATGGATGCATCAATTGCGATTTCAACAATTGTTTCGTCTTCTTCAACGATATCAATAATTTGATATTCGTAAGCTACCGTTTTTAATTCTTCGATTGTTATGAACATAATTAATAAGTTTTATAGAGAGCGTTTTTTTCGATAGTCTCAAGACTACAATTAAACACTCCTTTTTGACAATATCTTTTAACAATATTACGCTGTTTAATTACGGGTTTACCGCCCATATTTAACACCATATATTTATACCTATTTTGTTTAGCGAGTTTGTTTGCTAAACGAACCTTGCGTTTTAATTTGTAATCAAATAAAAAAGCTTCAATTCCGTGAATAAATGTTTTGATAAATGTTTTCATAGATGTATTTTAAATAATTACCATGATGATTTAGGTGATGTTCTTTTCCCAAAAACAGGTTGAAATGTTTCAAGTCGTTTGTTTTTTTGTAATATAAAAATAGCCCCTTCGTCAGCATCCGGAGCATCGTCGTGAGTACGGGTTCCTTTTTCGAAAGAAAGTGTTTGTTCGAGAGCGCACATCATATCCGGGTCGTTGCGTTGATTTTCGTTGTAGAAGACAAAGCCACGTTCCCATAAAGGTGAAATAGCTTCAATACGTTGAAATTTATCCGGTTTTTTGCGATGATCTGCGCGTATAGGTAGTTGATATCCTCTTAATCGACCTTCGCCGGCAAATTCGTCAAGGATTAAGTCCTGCATAAAATTAGCTTCCATATAGTAATCGCAAATCACGTCGGAGGGGAATCTTTCATGTAGGTCGTAAAACCATCGCACCATTTCAGTAATGGAGCATTGTCGGCAAAATGCGAATAGGCAATGCAGCGCAGTGTTTTTTTGTCCCCATACTTTGATTGCTTTATAGTCGTTTTTTGAGGAGCTTTTGAAGCTTGGGTCGCAATAGGCTATAATTGCATCATATTGCCTCAGGGGAAAAGGGATTTTATATTTTATCCAGTCATTTCTAAATACAGCGCCTTCGGTAATGGGATTGTTCATCATTTCTTTTTGAAATGCTCGATATCCCATAAATGTCGCCATATCTTGAATTTCTTTCATTGACCATTTTTCACTCCAGGAAACATTTCCTTTGTTGTCATACGCATTAATCTGACTTACATAAACCCCTTTCGTATTTGCGATTTTTTGAAGGACGCTGTTTTTAGATATAAGATTACCTACCATAATAAAACGTCCACGACCGCCATCCAAAGCTCCAAAAAGAGCTTCTTTTACCCAGCTTGTTAACCGAGTAACTCTATTTTCATTTTCGCAAAGTTCATCATCATCTAAGTCATCAATTACAATATAGTCCGGTCGAAAAGAACGATATCTTAATCCACGTGGAGATTGCCCACGTCCACGAGCAAAAAAAGCAGTATCGTCTTTAGTTACAAATTCTCCTGTTTGCCAGCTTCCGTTGTTGTATTGTTCCCCGAAATCGGAGATGTATCTTTGATTATACTGTAATTCTGCTTGAATGTCAGCAAGTAGTGTATTCGCGTTGTCTTCGCTTTTGCCGACCAACACCATTAAGTTGATTTGTTTTATTTTTTGACATTTAAGCCACAAAGGGATAAAAATATCAAAATGTGTTGATTTTGCATGACCTCTTGCCCACTTAAAAACTCCCTTAAGATTTTTTGTTGCTTTTACTTTGTTAGCTGCATCAATGTGAAATTTAGCGGAGAAGGTTATTTCTCCGGTGTCTTTGTTGGTAGTATAATGAGGAAAGTAATAATTAACAAAATCAGAATAGTTCTCGCGTAAATGATTTATGCGTTTATTCTTAGCCACTGGCGATTCTGACTTATCGACAGTAGTTTGTCTTTGTACGGTATCGCACCATAATTTCCATTCGTCATAATTACGGGGAATAGCAGGCATTTGTTAAGATTTTTTTGAAATTTGTTCACTTATATAAAGGTCTTGATATTTGTTAATAGCTTTAAGTAATTCGGGTGTTATTTCAGAGTCGAAACTTGAACGATATTGCATCCACTTTCCAAATGCCATAAATACCTCAATAGCGTCAACCACGTTTGCTTTTTTATCGAGTTTTTCGATTGTAGTTGATAGTTTAGAAAGCTTATCACCTAATCCTGATATTAAATCCGGGTCGTCGGATTCATTAACTTGCTCTATCAGCTTATTTATAGTAATTAAAAGCTTATTAACCAATTCAGGTCGAGTAATATTTTCTGCAGCTCTTTTTTCAGCCCAACCTTCTTTATCGACCCAACGGCTCACTGTTTTTTCTGTTACCCCCACCTTATTGGCAATGCTTTTTTGTGTTTCCCCACGCATGAAGTAAAGTCTTGCCAATTCTTTCCTCTCTTTATTTGCCATAACATTTTATTTTAAAACAGCGACAAAAGTAGCTGTAAAGCTACTTTTATTTCATAAAACAACTCAAATTGTATAACAGGTTATCAAATAGGAATAAAAATAATTAAATGTATGATTCGGGTTGTACTTTTGTGGCTGCTTTAGTTGAATTAAAAAATGCGAGAAATGATAAAAAAGTAATTATGGCAAAAACATTTGTGTTGAGTGAGGAAAGTGTAAACAGCTATGGATTTAGAGTCCTAACAGCAGGGATAGACTTGACAAATTTTGAAAAAAATCCGATAATGTTATGGAATCATACTCGTAGTTATTCGGATAAAAACAATGTAATCCTTCCGATAGGTAAATGGGAAAATATACGAGTAGAAGAAGGTGCGTTGAAAGCTGATGCCGTATTTGACATGGAAGATGAGTTTGCAGCATCGATCTCTCGGAAGGTAGATAAGGGGATGATCAATATGTGTTCAATCGGATTTGAAATTACCGAAGAAAGCGATAGCCCGGAACACATACTTCCAGGACAGCGTCGAATGACGGTAACTAAATGTAGATTAAGAGAAGCGAGTATCACCGATATAGGTTCTAATTATAACTCCATATCATTGTACGATAAAGATGGTAAGGTGATAGAATTAACAGCCGGAGGAGATTGCCCCATAGGTATATTGAAGGACAGTTTAATTAAAAACAATAATAACGAAAAATTTGATAACATGAAAATGATTGCATTAAAACTTGGATTGCCAGACACGGCGACCGAGGCACAAATGATTGCAGAAATTGATAAGCTTTTAAAAGTAAAAGAAGAGCTTACTGCAAAAGAAAACACAATTAAAACTTTACAGGAAAATGCAAAAGAAGCAGAAAAAAAATCCATACAAGATATGGTAAATGCTGCAGTTGGCTGCAAAAAATTAACAGCTGATAAAGTTGCCCATTTTGTTTCTCTTGGAGAGACGATAGGGATTGAAAAGCTAAAAGCGACTTTAGATGCTATTACACCTGCTGTAAAGCCAAGTTCTTTTATCGGTGCGTCTTCCGGGTCAGACGGCAAACAAAAAAAATACAGTGAACTCAGCAGCGATGAGCTGATTCATTTGCGAAACAACGACACAAAAGTCTACATTGCCTTATACAAAGAAGAGTTTGGTTTTGAGCCTGTATTGGATAAGTAAAAAGAAGAATTAAAAGAAGAATTAAAAAAAGTATTTAACAATTCATAAAGAAGAGAAATGAAAAAGTTAGTTTTAATAATGATTGTAGTTTTAGTAAACTGCTTTGCCGGGGCAACCATTGCTCCAATGGTTGATTTAAGTCCGGTAGTTGGAGCCATAGGGCTTAATGGAATTAGTGTTTTGTTTGGAAAATTAACCCCAAGTGGAACATTAGGAGCAGGAGTCTACGCGGAAGCTTGGACGGGGTTTATGACAAAAGCATTCCGAAGCTCTGCGGAGTCTATAGGATGGTATAATAAGATTAAGAGTTTTGATCAGTACGCTGAAAATGATGTTATACACTTTATTAATATAGGTGGAGACCCTACGGTACTTATCAACAACACAACGTATCCACTCGATGTACAAACATTAACAGATACAGATAAGCCAATCGCGCTTGACAAATATCAAACGTTGCCTACGGCAATTACCGACGATGAGTTATATGCTATATCCTATGACAAGATGGCAAGTGTTATAGAACGTCACAGAGATGCTATTAGTGAAAAGATATTTGCCAAAGCCATTCATGCTATCGCCCCTGCAGAAAACACGACCGCTACACCGGTGATATTAACGTCAGGAGATGCAGTAGATGCCGGAACGCGTAAGGCTATAACAAGAGCTGGTATTATTGCCATGAAAAAGAAATTTGACGTAGCAAAAGTACCTGTTACAGGACGCATGTTAGTTTTATGCAGCGACCATGTAAATGACCTGTTGAATACGGATCAGAAATTTGCAGATCAATATTACAACTATACATCCGGAAAGATAGCTAATATGTATTCCTTTGAGGTATATGAATACGGTGAAAATCCATATTATAACACTTCCACGTTAGATAAAATAGCATGGGCGGCCAGCACATCGGGACATTTGCAAGCATCTGTAGCCTTTTATGCACCTCGAATGATGAGAGCTAACGGAAGCACAAAAACATATTTATCTGAAGCGAAATCCGATCCAACAAACCAGCAAAACTTGGTGAATTTTAGGCATTACAATATTTGCTTACCTCTTAAAAACGAGGCAATAGGGGCTATTGTGAGTGATGCTGTAGTTGTTCCAACAATTTTAACCGACGAGGCCATTGAGTTTGTGGTAGCCGGTGCGACAACAAATCGTAGTGTAGATACCGGTGGCTTAGCATGGACAATCGCGACAGCTAACGACTGGTTAACGGTAAGCAAAGTAAGCGGTAAAGCACGTTGTGTGTGCGCTGCAAATGCGACATCGGAAGAGAGAATAGGAAAATATACTATTTCGTTAGTAGACTATCCTGAAGTTACAAAAGATGTGACCATTACTCAAGCCGGCTCTTAATTGAACAATTTTAACGATGGTGAATAAAAATTGATGTATGAGACCGATTAAAGAAATAATAATACACTGCACCGCAACTGTAGAAGGAAAGATGGTAAGAGTTTCCGACGTTGATCGCTGGCATAAGGCGAAGGGTTGGAATGGTATAGGATATCATTATTTAATCGGTCTCTGCGGTGAGGTTTGGCAGGGGAGAAAAATTGAGATAGCCGGTGCCCATTGTACTGGTCATAATCAGCACTCTATTGGCATATGCTATGTGGGTGGATTAGACAAGGCATTGCGACCGAAGGACACCCGCACTCCCCTGCAGACTGCTGCACTACAACAATTGATTAAAGAGTTAAAATTTAAATATCCAAATGTGAGTGTACACGGTCATCGGGAGTTTGCTAATAAAGCCTGTCCGTGTTTTGATGTAAAGGAGTTGGAGGTTTAGATGGAAATAATTAGTTTAATTTTAAATGTAATTTTTGGAGGCACTTTAATGGCAACGCTTGTAACGCTTGTAACGCTTAAATCACAGGCGCGAAAATCAAAAGCAGAGGCAGAAGCTAAGATATTAGAAAATTGGCAAACATACATTGGCGATCCACTCAAAAAAGAAATAAAAAGTTTAAGAAATGAAGTATCAAAATTTCGCAAAGCGATTGATAAAATATCCGGTTGTATATATGCTGACGATTGTCCTGTTCGCAACGAGCTGCAAAACACAGCAGGCGACACAACAGACAATCAGCCGTGATAACAGCAGCACAGTAGCCGGCTACACCAGGGAACGAGACAGTATATATGTGTATGAAAATAATGTTGTATATGTTAAAGGGGACACTGTGTATGTTGTGAATTACAAGGCCGAGTTTCGAAATCGTTTTATATCCGATACGCTTAAGCTAACCGATACCGTAAAGCTTGAAAATACATTACTTCAAACAAAAACAAAATATGAGAACCGATTAAACGGCTTTCAGAAGTTTCAAATAAAGGGCTTTTGGATATTGCTTATTCTGTTTATTCTAATAGTTGCAATTAAGATTCTATATAAAATATACATAAAAAGGTAAGGATTATGGCCAAAAAAACACAGGAACCGGTAAACGGCGACGATATAAAGATTAGCGGTGGCATGTTCCAGACACCGGACGGTTCACGGTTCAATACGTATAAAAAAGCAGTGAACTATCTTACGGAGCAAAAGAAAAAACAAGTATTAATTAATAATAATTCAAAAGATGAATGATATAGAATTTGTAAAAGGCAATGGAGGCATGGGAAGGCAATCCGCAAATGAAGATCCCATTAGTGGTTTGCTGATGAGATTACCCGGATTGACAACGACAAACCTTGCAGCAAACGGATTTGACGTTGTATCGGTAGGAGAAAAAACATTGTACATCGCTACGCTTAAATATTTCGAGCAATTAGAGGCGCTTGGAAGCGTAGAAAGTGATATGTCTTCAGCTGTATTAAAGACAAAAACCATCGATGAATATAAGGACATGGCAGCTATGAACGCGATAGTATATCACGTCGCAGAATTTTTCAAAAAAAGTTCTGCCGGCACGCTATATTTAGGTATAAAAGTAGATGCTGAAGAGATAGTAAAAGCTGAAGTAAAACAGATGCAATACTATAGCGGCGGGAAGCTTCGCAGGCTTGGTGTATTTACCAAGTCGCTTACCAATATTGCGGATTATCAAATTGCAGTGTCCGGCGGTGAGGATGTAGGATTAGAAGATCAACATCAACCGCTGTCAATTTTTGTAACATATTGCGGACAACTGGATGATGCGACAGCAATCAGTGCCGATACCGGTGCTGTAACGATCTCGAGTACGGTAACACCTGAAACCATATCGGCTCTAAAAGGTCAAAGCAATCAGGTGTTAGTCGGGCGATGCAATGTAAGTGTTTTGGTTGGTTGTGATTTAGATGTGTCTTTAGTTGAAAAATTAGGCATATTTGCTTATTACGGTGCAATAGGGACAATGCTCGGATGCTCATCCTTTGCTTCAGTAAACGAATCTATAGCTTGGGTTGGAAAATTCCCATTGGGTATAAAGATGCCTGGTTTTATTACCGGTGATTTATTGGGAGACGTAACAGCTGCAGATATAGAGCTTATTAATGACAATCGTTATATTTTCATAAGGGTACATGTTGGTGATGCAAATAACTATTTTAATGATAGTTTTACATTAGATGTTGCTACAAGTGATTATGCCTATATAGAAAATGTATTAACAATAGATAAAGCCATTCGTGGCATACGTGCCAACTTATTGCCATATTTAAACAGTCCGTTGAGGGTCGATGCTGAAACCGGTAAATTAGCGGCTTCTATCGTTTCTTATTTGGAAACCGTTGCCGGACGAGCTTTGGAAGACATGGAAAAAGTTGACGAACTCAGCGGATACTCAGTTGAAATCGATCCCGATCAAAACATTCTTTCGAGCTCTCAACTTGAGATAGTAATAAAACAAGTGGGAGTTGGAGTTATGCGTAAAGTAAGAGTAAAAATTGGATATGTAACATCAATTAAATAGGAGGAATAAAACATGAATGGAATACCATTAATTAACGGACAAGAATACAGTTGGGGGGACATACAATGCATTATAGCCGGAGTTGTTTTAGTTGGCATTAAGGGCATAGAATATTCTGATGAGCAAGAAATGGAAGAGATATACGGTGCCGGTAATCGCCCGGTGGCAAGAGGTTACGGGCGAATAAGCTGTACAGGAAAAATTACTCTATCAGAGAAAGAAGCAAGGGCAATACAATCTTCAGCTTTAGATGGACGCCTTCAGAGTATTGCACCATTTGACATCGTTGTATCATACATTCCTACAAATGGTAACAAAATATTACATGATAAGCTACGTAACTGCCAATTTAAAAAGAACAGCAGGGCGTGGAATGAAGGTGATATTAGTCAAGAGGTTGAATTAGACCTTATGGTTAGTCATATAGAATGGGGTAAATAACAAAAAAAACACGTATAATGGAAAAACACGAAAAATATACAGGTGAAGTT
>JAAZFB010000084.1 GCA_012511915.1 Clostridiaceae bacterium | reverse complement strand
GCATTGTATCTTCACTTGCACCGAAGCACCATTTTTCGTTATCATAATCGTAATAAAAATCCCAGTTGAAATATGGTTTCCACGACGGACCCATTACATTAATATTGTTGAAACCGGAACGAACACATATTGGATAGCTATCTGGATACAGCTCTTTAAGTTGAAGTGTAACATCGTAAAGCTCGCTCATGGTTTCAGGGGTATGTATATCGTGCTTGTCAAAAATATCCTTACGGTACAACCAAGCTCGAACATTCTGTATGCTTTCAGCTCCGTGCACCGGAGCATAATATACCTTTCCGTCATACGACTTCCTGCCCATTATTAGCTTTTTCCGTTCATCATCGGGAAGTGAATTTAAAAACCTTGTGTAATTGGGCATTATGTCTATATGGTCATCAAGTGCAACCAGTGCCCCCTGTTTAACATACACATCCGTGTCAGGCTTATAATTAAATGCAATTATATCAGGAAGTTCTTTAGGCGATGCAAACATTATTGGCACTTTTGTCAAAAACTCCGATCCGGGAATTGCTTGAATTTGGAGATCAACGCCCGAACCCTCGCGTGCATACTGCCATACCTTCCAGTTCTTATCAAACGGCCAACTGGCATGACTGGGAACGACCATTTTAATAATCGCTTTTTCACTATCACCGTTTGTCTGAGTTTCGGTATTGTTGCTTTCAACGGGCTGGTTACATGCTGCAAGTGAAAAGACAATCACAATTGCCAACACTATTAGAATTACTCTTGATGCTTTTTTCATTTCGTCACCTCTCCTATTAATATCAACTCATAAAAACATTTTAAAAGCCCACTTTTTGATACGCGCGACCGTGCGTTATTTAACATCCATTTCCTCCTCCGATTTGCACCTTTGCATACTTAAACGCGCTCTAATACATAGCTATATAACACACCTCCTATTTCGGTTTCTTGTGCCAATACTCTGCCTTCTTTTAGATACTTAACGTCTTAGTAATTACATCCGATGTTTTTGAGCGAACATTTATTATTACCTACTTAGTGCCAATATTCTTAAAAGCAAAACGGCTACCTCGGCGCGCGTCGTGTTGTTATTTGGATTAATAAAACCACCACTACCCCGCACTATACCGTTTGTCGTAAGCGTTGCCACGGCTTCCTTTGCATATCCGGAAACCTGCTCGAAATCGGGATAATCGCATTTTTCAGCTTTTTCAATATCCACGCCCACATGAATAAGCGTATTATATAGGATTACCATCATGTCCTGCCGCGTAATAGGCAGTTGTGGTGCAAATGCATTATTTCCCGTTCCCGAGACAATCCCTGCCGCACGCGCTGTTGAAATTTCGCTTGCAAAATAATCATCAGAATTTATGTCAGAGAATTGTTCGATACTTTCCAAAACTTTTAAACCAAACGTACGAACCAGTAGTATTACGAAGTCCGCTCTTTTTATATTTGTGGCGGGTGAGAATGTAGTTGGGCTTGTACCTTTAATAATCTCATCCTCCGCCAGTTTATTTATCGAGTCTTTTGCCCAATCGAAGCCTTCTAAATCAATAAACGCATTGTTGCTGACGGGTGGAATATCCGGTTGTATCACAGGTAGTTTTACATCACCGTTTGAACCATCGTTTCCATTCGATCCTCCTGGTGTACCTATGGTACCGCTGTTTTCGGTTGATGTGCCGTCGCTTTTATATGTTGAGCTTAGCACGCGTACGATAAAATCAAGTACGCTTTCTCTGCCCTCGCTGTCGACCGCTTTTATGGATATAAGATTATTACCGACCTGTTCTTGCCCAGGTACCCAATTAATAATTTGAGTGGTTTCATCAAAAGATGCGCCACGCGGCAAAGTTACGGATTTATAGGTAAGGGGTAAATCAAGTGGACTTTGAGCGGACACCTTAACACGAATTTGCGAACCCGCGTCAACGTTTTTTTTCGTTACTATATTAAATACGGGCGAAGCGTCATATTCAGATGATAGTGGAATAGTAAAAGACTGAGCGTTTGCAATATCATAAACATATCCCGAATCCGGGTTTTGAGAGTTAACATATCTGTTTATAAGAGTAACATCGCCTATACCTATTCTTACTTGGTTATTACCAAGACTCTCCGCGCTTTCTATCTTATATACAGCATTCATATCTTTGTTATTTTGCACATGAATATACCTTCCGACTAAATGCTCTATATCCACATCTTCGTTCATTGTTACATTTATATAGTTTT
>JAAZFB010000083.1 GCA_012511915.1 Clostridiaceae bacterium | reverse complement strand
GGGCAATCTGATGACATCGTTGCAACATATCTTTTTGATTAAGGTCGATTGAGCCAAAGAAATCATCAAGTATTTTTTCCAACGCGTGATCATACAGATATATAAAAAGCTCCTGTTTGCTTCCTACATAGTGAAATAACAGGCTTTTAGACAGGCCGGCTTCTTTGGCAATAATATTTGTTGAGGCTTCCTGATAACCTTTAACTGCAAACTCTTTGAGTGCGGCATTGATTATTTGTGATTTCCTTTTGTCATCTAAACGTTCAAATTTCTCATTCATTATTCTAATCCTCCATTTGTTGACCTGTAAGATCAAATAGATCATACATTAATTGTCCTTTTAGGTCAATATTATTTTTGTAATGTTTTACCACAATGACACTTTTTAATATAAATGAAAGTGAATAATATTATAAAAACGACCTTATACAGCGGAGAAAAACAATAGGAATCTTTATGGCTACATAGCAGTTTTCCTATGGGCAGATACGGTCAACGGTGTTTCAATGAATATGCTAGAATGTTAGGGGGCGAACCCACAAAATCATTGGAGCAAAGGTCTGTAATAGGTAGTATTCTAAAAATAGACTGAGGCAAACAATGCAAAGTAGTATGAAGATAAAAAAGATTGAAATAGCAAAATACTTAATTACTGAAAATATAAAAATATTTAAATGCCCAATTGTTTTACTATAATAAAACAGCCCGCATCAAAGAGAGATAGAGAGCGGCTTACTCCTCTTACAGGAAATTGCAACCCATGCATTTCTCTTAAACGAATACGGCAAAACCCTTGAACTGCTGGAAAAGGGCGAGGTGCTTAAGGTCATTATGTATCTCGAGGGTTATGAGGATTAGGAACCTTGGCGGCTTGCAAACTTTACTTTAAACGCAAATAAAACAATATCGCTCACTGCTGGAAGATAGTGAGCGATATTGTTTTTCAGCACGAATACAGCTTGTTTTGTTGCTGTTTTTATATTTGTTTTTTATTTAAGCTCTGCCAGCACGCCAAAAAGCACTTCCACCATATGCTGCGTGCCCTCGGCGATATGCACGCCTGCTGCTCGCAGTGCCTTTTCTTTGCTTTCGGCGCTACCTGTGCCGTCCGCCGACACAATCGCACCTGCATGACCCATACTTTTGCCTTTGGGCGCATATTTTCCGGCAATCATGGCGACAACCGGCTTAGTCACATGTTTTTTAATGTATTCCGCTGCAAGCTCTTCCTCGCTGCCACCAATTTCACCTATTATCACAATAATCTCGGTTTCGGGGTCGTTTTCAAAGTCCGGCAAAACATCCACAAAGGTGCTGCCCAGTATCATGTCCCCGCCATTTCCCACACAGGTAGACTGGCCGATGCCGGCATTAGACAGCATGGCCACCGTTTCGTAGCAGTTGGTGGCGCTGCGGCTCATAATGCCACATTACCGGGTTTGAATATGGCGTGCGGCATAAAGCCCGCTTTGGCTTTGCCCGGCGAAATAATGCCGAACGAGTTAGGGCCAAACACCCGCGCACCGTACATTTTGGAAAGATGATATACTTTCATCATGTCCAGTACCGGAACATGCTCGGCAATTGTGAGTATGGTTTTAAGCCCGGCATGAAGCGCCTCATACACGCTGTCTGCGGTAAAGCGTGCCGGCACGAATACCACGGTTGCATTGGCATTGGTGCTTTCCATCGCTTCTTTCACCGTGTTAAACACAGGTACGCCCAATATCTTTGTGCCGCCTTTGCCCGGTGTTACGCCGGCTACCACATTGGTGCCGTATGCCAGCATCTGCTCGGCATGAAAGCTACCCTCGCGGCCGGTAATCCCTTGCACAATCAGCCGGGTGTCTTGATCGATTAAAATGCTCACAGTTGCGCCCTCCTTTCATTGAGGGCAGCCACACCTTCACGAATGCCATCCACCGAAATAACGTTGCCATCGATGGATTCGATGATTCTCAGCCCTTCTTCTTTGTTTGTGCCTTCCATGCGTATCACCACAATTTTGTCCGGCGGCTGATTTGCAAGCGCTATCTTAAGCCCCGTGGCTACTTCGTCGCAGCGGGTGATGCCGCCGAATATACATATAAACATGGCTTTAATGCCGGGAGTAGACAGCATAATGCGCACCGCCTCGGCAATTCTTGTGCTGGTAGCGCCGCCGCCTAAGTCCATCGCCGCACCCACCGTCATACCCTCTTTTGTAATGAGGTCTATACAACTCATAAGCATGCCGCTGCCGTTGGACATAACGCCCACGCTGCCCCCTATATCTATGGGTATATATAGGAAGTTATGCGTACGTGCCTCCACAACCAAAGGATCCTCTTGTAGGCTATCACGAAACGCAAGTATGTCGCTTTGGCGGTAGAGCGCGCTGTCGTCTACATCCACCTTGCCGTCCAGCGCAATGATTTTGCCGCTTTGGTCTAGCGCAAGCGGATTAATCTCGGCAAGCATACAATCGTTAGATTGAAACACATCATAAAGCCGTACGATTATGTCTTTTATCTGCAGTGTGTAGTCGGCGCTTAGGCCAGATTTATCCATCAAATAGCGCACCATATAGTCTTTTACGCCTAAAAAAGGGTCGATGGGTATTTTTATAATTTTGTCTGGATCGGTTTTAGCCGTTTCTTCAATTTCTACACCGCCACAAGCCGAAAATATAATAAGCGGGCATTTTCTTAAGCGATCCAGCATAATGGAAAGATACCATTCCTGCTTGGGCGATGCCTTCTCCACCAACAGAAGCTGATTGATTTTAAAGCCTTTTAAGTCTGTAAACAGCAGCTTTTTGCACCACTCCTCCGCCTGTTGGGCATTGTCGGCAAACTGAATACCACCAGCCTTGCCCCGGCCCCCTACCTGCACCTGCGCCTTTATCACGATGGGATACTGCAATTGGGTGGCCTTTAGCGTTTCGACAATACCTGTGGGTTTATCAATTACAACGCCCTTCATGGTGGGTATACCCGCTCTTTCAAAGAGTTCTTGGGCCTTGTATTCCAATAATTTCATTTATGGCTCACCCCCAAATTTCATCGTCGGTAGGAACTCTTTTATCCAACTCGTATGCAATGCGGCTCACATTGAACAAATGTCGCCAGCTTAAATTCTCACTTATGCTGTTGTTACCCCAGCTTCCGCAACCCAGCGTGGTGGAGGGAGCTAGAGAGTTTGTAAATGCACCGCCGTTCATGGTGGCACAAATTTGGTTAAGAAGTACGCGGCTTACCGGAAGATGGATGCCGGCGTACTCTATGTTTTCGTCGTTATTGCTGTGAATGGCAACGCTGTGCCCCTTGCCCTCGCATTCTAAATTGGCGGTAGCAATCTCAACCGCCTGCTCCCATGTGTCGTATGCATAGGAAGAAATAACCGAGCACATTTTCTCCTTGCTAAGATAGTCATCTTGGCCTATGCCCTGTGCTTTGACTACAATCAGCTTAGCGCCCTTTGGCAGTGCAATGTTTGCTGCCTCCGCTATCTTTTCAATATCCTGGCCCACTAAATCTTTATTCATAACGCCGCCGGGGAACATGGTATCCCGCAGCCTTTGCGCCTCTTGCGCGTCCTCTGTGTAATATGCGCCGTTTGCCTCAAACTCTGCCATAATGGCATCGTATTCCTCACGCGGGGCAATAATGGTCTGCTCGCCGGAGCAGATAATGCCGTTGTCGAAGATACGGCCGGCAATAATTTTGGGAACCACCGTTTTCATATCCATGTCGCGGTCTATGATGCACTGCACATTACCCGGGCCTACGCCAAACGCCGGCTTTCCGCTGGAATATGCCGCCTTAACCATGCCGCCGCCGCCTGTAGCAATTACCACATCCACTGACTTCATCAAAAGGCCGCTTGTTTCAATGTCCGGCTCAGGAATCACCTGCAAGAGGTCTTTGGGCGCGTTAAACTTAGCTATGGCTTTATTGAACATGTCAATTAGCAGCACAGCACACTTTTTAGCGCGCGGATGCGGCGCCACAATCACCGAGTTGCGGCCTTTCAGTGCAAACATGATGTTGCACATAGGAGTTACAATAGGGTTTGTGCAAGGCGTAACACAGGCAATTACGCCCATGGGTTTGGCCACATATACAAGCCCTTCCTCCTCATCTTTGTTGATGATGCCCACCGACTTTTGGCCCTTCATATCGTTCCAAATAATTTTTGACTTGCCCTTGTTTTTGGCGATTTTGTCGACATACACGCCCATACCGCTCTCCTCGTGTGCCAGTTTGGCCAACGGTTCGGCATTGTCGTATACCACTTTGGCAATGGCCCTGCATATGTCGTCAACCTGCTGTTGCGAAAACAACTCGAACTGTTTTTGCGCTTTTTTGGACTTGGTAATCAACTCATTCATGTATTCCATTTTTTCCATAACATTTGAGCCCTCTTTTCTTTATTTTTGTCTTTTTTAAATTGGCGGATAAGACCGCTGATTATTTTCTTTTGTATAGACGAATGAAACTGTGAACATTTGCTGCACGTGCATCCCCTGGCAGTGCCCTTTTGCCATCCATTGCTTAATGCGCTCATGCCCTATTCCGCCCGCCTTCGGACAGGTTGGATTAATATTGTCTACTGGTATTACCAAAAATATAGCACACGGCCTGTCGATTTGCAATAGTTTTTTAAAATTTGGCCTAACTGTAATATCTTTAGATAATTAAACGAGAATATGTTATATTAAATTTAGTTGTCAGACCAAAAACATATGCTGGAGCCATTAAAAAAGACGAGATTATACGAAGAAATTATACAACAGTTGCTGGAGTTGATTAAAAACGGCTTGCTCAAACCGGGCGACCGTCTGCCCCCGGAGCGATTACTTGCCGAGTAGCTTAACGTAAGCCGCACCGCCTTGGCCACAGCCAGCGAAAACGGTGCCATGATCAAAATATTGGCCATGTGCCGGGAGCCTTTAAGCAACATCCGCCACGCTACGCTATTCATACCCGGGTAGCTGGAAAAATCCGTAGCCGACCACGAAGCCATTTTGGCTGCCGTACAGGAGGGCGACAGTGGCAAGGCCAAATTTCTTATGAAAGAGCATCTGAACAAAGCCATTCAAAATCTGGAACAACTTAATGTTAACGAAAGCAACACGAATTTATAACGCTTGTCTGATTGGTTTCGTACACTACGAAATGTGCCCCCTGTCATAAGTGTGAGGATATTGCAAGATGCGGGATGGAATAAGACAGAAGTTTTTTAGCCTCTTCGAGAAAGGATATTTAAATCGAGCCAGCCTAAATGTCGGTATTTATCACGTAGCTGTGCTATAATAGGATTCTAACGGAATTGGCCATACCCATTCCGCTCAATCAGGTTATTGCACTCATAATTTCAGGCATAACCTCTTCAAGCGATGATCGCAGAGCTTTGACAATTGCACGATCAATGATAGGAAGATGAAAACTAAAAGTCTTGTTAGGGTCTTCCAGGAATCGCATCCTTCCTTTATCATGTCTATTATTTTACACATATTTGCCCTAAAAGTCAGGTGTACTTGCCAAGTTTTGTTTGACCCGTTTCTGCTATCCGAGAATAGGCATTATAGGTAAAACAGAGAACTGTTGATCCTCCGTTCTTTTGGCCTTCGCTGTTCCCTTTGCAGCAGTTGCAATAATGATAAATTTCTGTTCCTCTATCCAGTCAAGCCTCTCTTTTGAAGATCTACTCCCAATTGTCCCAATTGTTT
>JAAZFB010000082.1 GCA_012511915.1 Clostridiaceae bacterium | reverse complement strand
TTTACAGCCCAAAACATCAAAGTTTTCAATTATGTCATAAATTGATTGCCGCTCGTCAATAAGATAATAATCTGGATTTTTGTTTGTATCTGAAAACCATTCGTCGTAAACAGTTTTTATCTCGTTGCGGTCACTTTTGGTCAACGGTTTGTACTCGTATTGATACATCCTCTTAAAACCGTTAACATGGTTTCTTTTGCTGTGTAATTCGTTTCCGGATAGACTTATCAGTCGTTCTACCGAATAGACATAATCAAAATAATCTCGCATGGGTGTAATTTCAAATTTGTTCGGGAAAAGTTTCACCAGTTGTTCCGTCATGTCAGTCGTCAGCCCATAAAAACGCGGCTCAAACCCCTGATCGGTAAAGTGTTGGCATGCAGCCATTATCGAGGCATGTTTGTCGCCATCGCCCATCGGAAACCGCAGGCTTGGCGGATAATCGTTGTCGCGAAAGGCAATTACCATGCAGCCGCTATGCTGCGCGAATTTTATGTTAAAGGCCCTGCGCCATATATACAAAGAAAGGAAAGTCATTTCACTGCTTTCTATCCTTTGTTCTGCCAAATATCGATCAATTAATGGTTTATGACATAACTCAATCGGTGAAAAGTTCAACGTTACATTTCTCCTTAATTTTGTCGTATATATCGTTATTTATATCATCAATTTTACGGACGTTGCCGTTATGTACGCAATCAATTATGCACCATCCGCATTTTTCTGCCACATATAGCGCGTTATTATATGCACATTCTAAATATACGGCATCGTTTTCATGAATATCCTTTTGATTGCATCCATTTGATTTATTAGACCTATTGCTGATAAATGATGCGGAATATCTAGGGGGCATATTCAAAAAAAGTACCAAATCGGGGGAGGGTAAGCCAAGTAAATTATATTCAAAATCGAATAGCCACTCAAGATATTTATCCCGTTCCACACCTTGCAATTTACCCGCTTGATGTACCGCATTTGATGTGGTATATCTGTCTGCTATTACAATGTGCCCATCCGGCAACTGCCATTTCCGGTTTGAAAGATATGATGCTATCCTGTCCACCGCATAAAAGCTTGAAGCAACGTAAGGGTTTACATCATTAGGGTTACCGCCAAATGCCCCCGCCAAGTACATTTTAACAAGCGCAGATGAGTCGCTGTCATAATCGGGAAAGTGAAGTTTATTATATTTATATCCTTCCCCCTCAAGCCGCTTGCATATTTTATCGGTGTGTGTCTGTTTGCCGCTACCGTCCAATCCTTCGAGTACAATTAGCATTTAACGCCATCACCTTTCAATACTTTAAATAAGAACTTTGGTATAACGAATAATCTTTTAAATCGAGAGGGCTGCATAACAGAACGGTAAAGCCACTCGATGTTGAATTTAATATAAAATTCGGGTGCACGTTTGACCTCTCCCGCCAAAACATCAAGAGTCCCGCCGGCACCTATGCAAATACAATCGGGTAGCCTGTTTTTATTTTGAATGATCCATTTTTCTTGCTTTGGTGCGCCCAAACAAACAAGCAAAACATCGGGCTTCTTATCGTTTATGTCTTTAATAATGCTATCATCCTGTTCAAAATAGCCATGGTGGTATCCCACAACGCTAACCCCTTTTTTGGTGAGTACATCGGCAGCAAGCTCGACAACATGGGGTTTTGCCCCCAAAAGATAAAAAGAATATTGCTGTTGTAACAAATTGCATACGAAATCATAACCTGCCACCCTTTCAGGCAACGGGTTCTTTAAAAGCCTGGAGGCAATAACAACACCTATCCCATCGGGCAACAGCATATTTGCACTATTTAGTATATTTTTATAATCACAGTCTGTTTGAGCCAGCATTATTATTTCGGGGTTGGGAGTAAAAACGCTGAAAACGCCATTAGTTGAAAAGTCTTTAGCATAACCGACTGCCTCTTCCATTGTTACATTACTTATATTTACACCGAGGATTTCACACGTTTTCATTGCAGCACCAAATTCCTTTAGTTACTTTAAATTTGCATTCTTATTTTAACATTATACCATTTAAAAGTCAATTAACGATATCAAATTAATGTCTTGTGTATCACGAGGATTAATTTGTATCATAGGGATGGTGCGATCCCCAAAATACTGGCGTACACAACCGGTAAGCGCCCAGTCCGACGATGTAACGCTTTTTATGTGGTCTACGAAAAATACGTTTTGTTCGATGTACGCGTCTTTGGCTTCTATAACGGCGTTTTTGCCGCCTAAATCCAGATTGGTTGCAACATAATCAACAATCTGCCTGTCATATAAATAGTTTTCGCGATAATCAAACAGCTCGCTTACACAAACAACCATAAAAACAATTGTTAAACATAGTGTAACAGTTAGCTTAGCTTTTCCTAAAACATTCGATAAATTATCCACAATAACTGCTATACCCGCAAGTGACGGTGCACAGGTTCTAAATGATATGTGATTATTAGCTAACATTAACAATGGCAATTGCGGCGCCACAAAAAGCCACAAACCAACAAGCAACATTTTGATTGATACTTTTTCGGTTTGTTCAACAAAGGCAGCCAGAATTGATAATATGATAATCGGTATGTAATACCACCCGGCCATCGCGTTTCCCCTTGTAAATCCCGTTGTGTAAAGTCGAGTGTACAGCCATGGGGTAAGCGCCTGTTTAACGGTATTAAAGTTGATTATTTCCCGGGAAATATCTGCCCTTTCATTTGTGATTTCGACAAATAGCCCATAGTATAAAACAAATACAGTTACATTTATCGCGAGCATTAGAAACTGTCTATACTGTTTATGCCGCATAATTATAATAGCGTTTGCGGCAAATGAAACCACCGCTATCTGCTCATATAAAAACATCGCAATAAATTGGGCAACTGATGAAGCGGTGTGCTTTTTTAAGACCAAGCAATATACCGAAACCGCACAAAAGAACAAACCTACAATAATGCGGGAAGATGCCGAAATCCAATAGCTTGCTTCAACATTTATCGGAGAAAGCAGGTATACAACAACAAATAACATACCTAACGGGGCGTGTAATTTCTCTGACGTCAATACAAATAAGTATGCGCTAATGGCATGCAAAATAGTAATCGCTATAAAAACAAAACCAAGCGCCGGCCAAAACCTGCCCCAAACGTAAATATCCGCAAGATGCGCCAACGGCCTATATGCAAACAGCTTTGCAGGTATAAATATTTCTTTTATTGGATGGTTTACAAATGGATAAATTCCGTATTGAATGTAATCGTCAAGTAACGGGAAATACCTAAAGCCATAAAAGCCCATCCTTGTTACAGCCATTGCGAAAATAAGCCATAACCTCTTATCCTGTAGCACCTTCCCGGGTATGATATCCACCTGCCTCAAAGTTATTTCTAATTTTTAACACATCTGCGAGCATTTCAATGCCGTCCGAAATAATTTTTACCGTAGAGTTAGACCTGTGAAATACCTTAACATCTAATTGTGCAATTTTAAAACCCATTTGGGTCGCAAGAAAAACAACTTCGGTATCCATAGCGAAACCTTTTATTGTGCATTCAGAACAAATACTTTTTGCTGCGGATTTGCTAAAACCTTTTATGCCACATTGAAGGTCGCGCACGTCTAACATAAGAATATTGCGCGCAAAACTATTATATCCGGCAGATAAAACACTTCGCAAAGCAGGGTAACCGCCGTCTCTTATACCGCATACCATATCACATTGCTTCAACAGAATTTGCCCCTGCTTAATAAAATCCAATGAATATGGCAAATCGCAATCGGTAAAAAAAATATTATCCCCCTTTGCACTTAATAACCCCTGCTTGAGTGCCGCCCCTTTCCCCATGTTGTAGGGCAGCGTAATTAAGCTTATATCCATATCTGATAAAACCTCAGCGGTTTTATCCGTGCTGCCGTCATTTACTATTATCAGCTCATACCTTGCGAAATTGGACTTAAGATATCCCAACGCCTTTGCTACGTTGTTTTTTATAATTTTTTCTTCATTAAAAGCAGGCATAACAAGCGATATCAATGTCTTCCCTCCCATTTTGCACCATTACAAAACTCTAATTAATACTAAACACTAATTAAAAACCAACTAAGATTTGCGAGGATTTTTTCTGTTCGGGTTTTGAATTTTGAGGGCGAATAACCATTGTTATTTAACCGAAAAATTCGAAAGTCGAGCGGGGAAAAGA
>JAAZFB010000081.1 GCA_012511915.1 Clostridiaceae bacterium | reverse complement strand
TGAAGATGGAATAGAGAATGCAGCACCTTTATGCGCAACTTGAGGGATTTAAAGAGATGAAGCAAGTCATAAAGATTATGGGTATTCTTAGTATTATTTTAGATAAACATGAGATTAAGAGGAGTATGAGATTGTATGAGATTAGATGGCTTTGGAATTTTCGTAAAAGATATGGCAACTATGGTGCGATTTTATAGAGATGTGTTAGGATTTGAAATAAAAGAAGACGAAAACACATCTAATGTATTTTTAGAAAAGGATGGGACCCTGTTTTTACTATATAGAAGAACAGATTTTGAAAAGATGACAAACAGGTCATTTGGGTATATAGATAATATAAACGGGCATTATGAAATCGCATTAAGCGTTGAAAACTATGCAGCAGTTGATTTGACATTCAAAGAAGTTCTTTCTAAAGGAGCAATCCCTGTCTTAGAGCCAACAACCGAGCCATGGGGACAGCGTACTTGTTATATAGCCGACCCAGAGGGTAATTTAATTGAAATTGGGTCATTTAATAAGTAGTATAATTCGAAAGAGGGTATTATGTGTGAGGTATATGAGAGATATCGCTCTGGTATTAGCGTAATTTCCAGTATGGGTCGTCACATGGTACATAGAATGTCACTGAGATAAATATATTGAGTCATAGCAA
This sequence comes from Clostridiaceae bacterium, assembly GCA_012511915.1. Classification (GTDB taxonomy): domain Bacteria; phylum Bacillota; class Clostridia; order Monoglobales; family Firm-18; genus JAAZFB01. The sequence goes on along the minus strand of JAAZFB010000081.1, from coordinate 1,266 downwards.
TATTCTTTATAATGGAGGAATAAAATAATGAAAAATTCGCTTAATATGTTCTTATTGTTTGTATTAGTTATATTTATTACAGGTTGTTCAGCAAAAAAAATTAATTATCTATATATCGGTGAAAATGATAGGTGGAAAGCGGAATATAAGGTAAATGCAACTGAAACATTTTCTAAAAGGGATAGTACACTGCACTATGAAAACAATGTTAATAATGTGTTAACTGTAACTTTAAAAAAGGAATTATCAGAGATGCCTAAGGTAAAACACATGGAAATATCGTATGAGACAAGTGTTTCATCAGGTAAAATGTCTGAGGATTATGATGATATCTCTCAACTAGAAAAGAGATATGTTCTTAGGTCTGGAAACAGTAATGGTGCTATTGTTAGAAATGATGAAGCTATTAAGGTAACAATAAATCTGGACGGAAATATCGAGGTCATTGAATTAAGTAACAACAAAAAGTAGCTATAAATTTTATGTCTGGATTGCTCGGGAGTTGGGAACTATATACAACACAATTTTCACGCTTCGAGCGTTCTTACGGGTCATTACTGCCCACACCGTCTCACCGTGCGGCAAGAGCCGCTAAAGGGAAGGGCTCTGGTGGTCCGGTTCGTCGGCGTCGTAAAACCGGAACGTTAGTGCGCCAAGCAAAGCTTGGCATCATCTTGTTGGGTGAAAGTCCTAACTGAGAAGGCCTAACTAGCCACTCATACCGAGTGTTGTAGCGAACCTGGTAACAGTTAGTTGAAGCGTACACAGGGAACCATATAGGCCATAGGGAGCACCGTAACTCCTGAAGCATATTCAGCCTCATTAACGGAAAATGCTGATGGCGACATGTTTAACGTCAGTGAAGCCAATACAAGGGAATCGCTTAAGGTGAGATTTCTGAGGGTCAGCTGGGGTCAAAGCACGTGGCATGTATGGAGAGAGATGTCAGGAACTTGGGAGGAATCCTGTTGCCCCTACAAAAGTAGGTAGGTCTACCCAATCGACAATGAGGGCGGCCAATGCAAACAGAAATTCGCATCCACTCATAGTACTCAGAGATCGGGAAAGCCGCTTACATGGGAAAGGGGTGGACAAATATACGCAGCCCGCAAAGGAAACATTATCCGGACTGCTGGACTGGAGGAAATAATGCAAACCTCACTGCGGGGAATAGCTAGAAAAGCAAAACATAATCCAAAGTACAGGTTTGGTAATTTATATGGATTGCTGAACAAAGAAGCTTTGTATCTTGCTTGGAAAGGAATC
>JAAZFB010000080.1 GCA_012511915.1 Clostridiaceae bacterium | reverse complement strand
CGGTATGGGATTCCAAAAGGACATTAGCTACACCTTAAACACGGCCGACCGCCATTGTGTTTTTTCACAGCAGCGGTGCGACGAATACCTTCCCAATGAGGTGGGCAGCACGCAAAGAGCCCGGCAGCATAAAGATGCCACAGACCTTGTGTGCGAACCCGAAATTGCCGGCGTGGATTGCCGAAACGCAGCGGAAAACGATGATATGTGCGGCACACTCCAGTCCCATCCGTCCGGCGGATATTCCTTGAATACTTTGCATCCGGTGCGAATCGGCAAGCTGGTACGCCGTCTTACACCATTGGAATGTGAAAGGCTCATGGGCTAATGTTGAGTAAAGAAAAATGCAAAGCCATTTCATAAAAGCCTTGAAAATCAAGCACTTTCAAAAAAATAACTTTGCATAATTCATATGGTTGGGTGTTAGATATTAGGTTGCGACAAAACCCTTTAACCAATCCATCAAGCCGCAATCATCTGTCCACGAGGGATATTTTGTGTTGTTTTTTTCGGGATGCACCTCCTCCAGTATTTTCCGCTTCATCTCTGTGTTAATTTGCGCGTAGACCTCAGTTGTTGTTAAATCGGCGTGTCCGAGCAAATCTTTGATGAACTGCAAATCCACGCCAGCTTCAAGCCAATGCATGGCACGACTGTGGCGAAAAATATGGGGGTATACTCTGTCGCCAACAAGCCCCGGAGATTGTTGTCTTGCCTCATTAACGTGTTTTTTCAGGATATATGCGATGCCCGCCCGGGTCAGCTTGGTTTTAACCCGGTTGCAAAACAGCGGCTCGTCATTATTGCACGACCTGTAATGCGATTCCTCATCAACATATTTATGAAGAAATTCGGCAACATCGTTGATGAGGGGAACGATGCGAGACTTTCCGCCTTTTCCGAGAAGCCTCACTGCGGCTCCGTTTCTCTCAAATCGCAAATCACCAATATGCAAATCGGTAATTTCGGAGATTCTAGCCGCGGCCTCGTATAGCAAACTCAGGATGGCGAAATCACGCCTACCGCTACGAGTAGTCAAATCCGGCTGCTTTAAAATTTCTTCGATGGTTGCACGCGAAAGATGGTGAACCGTTTGTTTTCGGTCAACCTTTTTCGGGATAGAAATAACTTGTTGGCATAACAGCACGTAACCCGGATTTTCATATTGCAAATATTTGAAAAAGGTGTTCATAGCAATGCGCCGTTGATTTCGTGTCGCCGATGAACTATTCTTTTCTGTTTCAAGCCAGTCGAGATAGTTCTCCACCGTTTCGCGGGAGAGATGTTTAATTTCAAGACTTTCCCTTTTAACGCCAAGCTCCGATTCGCAAAATCTTAAAAACAGCGCCAGCGCGTCAGAATAAGATTTTATGGTGTTTTCGCTTAATCCCTTTTTTACAGGCAAAAAATCAAAAAGATAATTCGAGAGCGCACGGGCAAAATCGGTAGGTTTCGTTCTACTCATAATCGTCCACCTCCAACTTAAAGTTCGGTATTCCATGGTATAGTCCACTTAATTCCCGTTCGCAAATTTCCCGAATGTGTGGATAGGTTTCTGCTGTCAGCCGAAGGTACCATTGCGTTGCCATTGTTGATTTATGACCCAAATACTTTGAAAGGATCGGTAGTTTGCTGTTGATGGGAATTCCTTGTTCTGCCAACGCTTGAATATTATGACAAACAAAGGTGTGTCGGAGATCGTGTACCCTCGGCCCCAAATCCTTTCCACGATAAGTGATACCGATGTCCCACAGGTAGTTCTTAAAATTTTGACTAATGCCGGAACGTGCATATTCTGAGTGCGTTTTGGTGTAGAAGAAAGGGGTATCATCAGAGGTTTCCGAATGTGCTTTATCCCAATAATCACGAAAACACTCTTTTAAACTTGATGAAATCGGGACAAGGCGCTCTTTATCATTTTTACCATGCCAAATGTGTAAAACGCCCTGTTCAATATCAACATCTTTTTTGCGCAGGGATAGTGCTTCCGAAATTCGCAGCCCGCATCCGTAAAGAGTGCGGAACAAAAGCGGATAAACAAAATACCCAGTAGTAAAATTTGTAGATTCTAATGTGTCCAACCGGTCAAATAGTTTTTTGATTTCGCTTTTGTTAAAGATATACGGAGAATGATGCTCACTTCTTTTTGGAAGCACAGGAAAAAGATATGATGAATAACCCTGCTTACACAAAAACTCTGAAAAATGCTGTATGACCTGAACCCGATCACGCCGGGAGCTGTCTTTTTCATTGAGCCGGCGGACGTACCATGCTTGTGCAATATCTTTTGTGATCTCATAATTTTGAACATCATAATCCTTGCAAAGATTATCAAATTGCCGCAATCTTTTAGCTTGAGTGTCATAAATCTTACCGGTAGCCCTTTTTTGAGCTACAAACATTTCGCACATCGGCGCAAATGGGCCCGTGAAATATGGAGATGTCATTAGAATGTCACCTCCAATGCACACTGCTGTAGCATATTAACATTTAAAGCAATATATTCTTCTGAGCTTTCCGGCGACGTGTGTCCCAGTGTTTGCGCGATTTCGGTGAGTTTTACGCCATTATCGAGCATCGAAGTAGCGATACTGTGGCGAAAGGTGTGTGTTCCAACGGTTTTATTAGTAGGGGTTTTAATTCCGGCTTTCTGCACAGCTCTTGATATCGTTTTAGAAAAATTCACCGATAATTCATCATACGGCGGGCGGTGGCACACAAAAATATTTTTGCAATTACTTTCCGGGCGGCCGTGCTTGAGATACTCGATAATCGCCCAGCCCACATCCTCCAATAATGGCAATTCCAAGGGGATACCGGTTTTCCGCTGCTTAATGGATATTCGCTTTTTATCCCAGTCGATGGAATCAAAACGGAGATCCAAAGCATCACTGACCCTGAGCCCCAATTTAGCAACGGTGAGAATAATTGCGTAATTGCGCTTGCCGGTGGGATTATTGTTATCAATGTTTTCTAAAATGCGCTCTACTTCATCAGCGGTGAATATCGCCGGAAGCCGTGAAGATTGGGTAAATCCAACCGTGGGCAAGGAATTGGAAAAGGTTTTACTGTGATACCCATTTTGATACGCGAAATCCATCAGCCTTTTCAGATTTGTCAGTGTAAAGCTTATGGTGTTGCGCGCGTAACCGGACAATGTTTCGGTGTAGGTGTTAATGTGGTGTAGCTCTATCTGATCAAAACGTACCAAACCCCTGTCTTGCAGAAAAGATTCAAGCCTGAAAAGATGGGTTCGATAGGCATGAACAGACCCTTCTGCTATACCGGATTTTCTGACGGATTCCAGATATTCCCCAAATAGTGGCTTAAATTCGTCAGAAAAATCCTTCATCGTCAAAACGGACTGCTTAAAAATCATCCCGTAGCGTTGGAGATCAGAAAGCATGTGGATTGCCCGGTTGTAATTCTTGAAGTATCCGTTGGTGCCAAGTTGTGCTCCGCAACATTCCCATACAAATCTGCGGCCAGTTTCAATGTCGAAAGTGGCAACACCGTTTTCTTCAAAGAAATCAAGCAGTTTCTCGCAAATCCGTCTGTAGGTTTCGAGGGAACTTTGCGCATACCCATATTCGCGCATTTTAGCATAGAGCGTGGCGACTAATTCGCCTACAGGCATCGCCTGTGTGGTTTCAGATTTTCGCATAATTATCCTCCATAATCAATGTAGCAGAATTATCTGCCCATTCATATTATACAGGAATTATGCGAAGTCAAAAAATGCAAAAGCTTTAAAAATTAACTATTTCATGGAGGTGGTTAACATTATTACTAGCTCAACATTAACCTTGTTATGTGAAGCTTCACATAACAAGGTTTTTCCTATATGTAGTTTTTAAGAACTTTATCACGCCCGATCTTGCTAAAGAATACCTTGCAGGAGCAATACTCCTTGGTGCAGCTCCTTGCACAGCAATGGTCTTTGTATGGAGCACATTAACT
>JAAZFB010000079.1 GCA_012511915.1 Clostridiaceae bacterium | reverse complement strand
ATATATACTCTGCTAACGGTAATGCTACATTTGGGTGGGGATGTTCTGTATCGGGTAACATATACATTAATTCCAATAACGTTTTTACCATACCTAATTTGTCAAACTATGATTTTGCAAGCAGAGTGCTTAAGCTTGATCAAACAAATTTTGAAGCACCGGAAATACCATTTTTGACCCCGCCTATGATAGATAATTATGTTAACTCATATGATACAGGGGATGAAGAAGGTACCGTAACGGTTTCACAAAACACACACTATGGTAGTCTTTCGGTAGGCAAAACTCTTATAGCAGATGTATCAGCCGGTGATATTTACATTATAACGGATTCTATTTCGCTTTACGCAGGAGGCGAAATAATAACCAATGGGAATGGCACTTTGTATGTTTTCATTAATGGAGACTTTGACTTAAGCGGTTCCTTTAGAATATCCGGCAATGAAAACAAAAAAGTACTTATATTTGTATCGGGTAATGTAAACATAGTAAACAATTCAGAAAATGTTAAAATGTATGCTGATATATATGTAGGTGACGGTAATATCAGAGTTAATACTACCGAACTTTATGGTAACGTTGTTTCCAATAGTTCTACATTTTTTGAAATGAAAAGCAGCATAAGCACAATCTATGGAACCGTTTATGTTCCCTGTGCAGCCGCATCTATCTCAAATTCCGGGAAAATACAGGGACGACTTTTTGCAGATTCTTTGAACTTAAATAGCAGCGAAATAGCATATGATGAGAGTTATACAGACTTAGTTATTCCCAACATAGAAGATGAAGACCCCCCTATTATACCTACAGAAATGGATATCCCAGACGGCGAATCACTTCTTATCAACTTTCCTTATGCATATTTATACGGCAATGACGACGGCACAGTAACTGCAACTAATTCTATTAAACGCGAAGAAGCCGTTGCACTTATCTACAGATTGCTAAAACAGGATAATAAATTGGGTGGCTTTGAAGTAGGCACAGTTGAGCCCTTTGAAAACGTAGAGAGTAACAGATGGTCAAAATCGGCACTTGAGTTTGCAAAATACATTGGTGTTTACCGTAAAAACTATATAAGTGTCCAAGGGAATGTAACAAAAGGTGAGGTTGCAAAAATTGTTACTTTCGCGTTAAGAATAAAACCGGACGATACAAAAACCATTTCATTTTCCGACTTACAGATTAATAACCCATACTATCACTATATAAAAGCATTGGTGGATATTGGGGTTCTCGAAGGATATGATAACTTAATAGAGCCGGATAAGGATATGACAAGGGCAGAATTTGTTACTATGATTAACCGATTGATAGGTCGGGGGAAATACCATGAATTACCGGATAATTCATTGGCTTATACTGATTTGGATGGTACTGAATGGTATTATGAAGCTATTATGAAGGCATCATTCGGGTACTTCCAAACACAACAAGACGGGATCTATCTGATAAATCCCAACGGCAAACCGGACCGAAGCTTAATCGATTATAACTAATCTACAGATTTTGAGTAGTGTCGAGTAATTCGAATCGTCTTATCATTCAATAACACCTTATGTAAATTGGCAACGAAGCATCGGCGCAGATGTTTCGTTGCTCTTTTATACTATTTATCACATAAAGGAAGCTTGTTATGAATATAAAACTTCATCAAAGTAAAATTTTTGATATTGCTGTTGTGCTGATTGATATGGCTTTAGTAGTGTTTGCATCGAAAATCACCATATTGATTATAATAGCGCCTAAGGATGAGATTGCTTCTAAAGCCGATTCAGTTCCGCTTATTATTGCCACGCTAAGTTATGTTATCAGCATTATTTTTATGTTTTACATATACGAGTTTTATACAAAAACTATCCGAGTTAAATTTGAAAACTTGCTTTCGATTGCGATTTCAATTATCATCGCAACCTTTTCATCTATACTTATTCAATTTGCCCTGAGCAGCGTTATTAAAACGGTATCCATAGCATACTATATCATAATGCCAATAATTTTATTTGTTTTCTTTGGAGCCTTTAAAATGGTTTTGCTGTTTATTGAAACAAAAATCGAAGGTGCATTAAAACTATTGATTGTCGAATCAAAAGATGTTGAAAACGATTTGGCGAAAAAGATAAAATATTCCTATCTTGCGCTTTATGAATCATGGTATGTACTAATAGACGTTAACAATCAAGGTGAAATCGACAACTTGATAAATAATACTTTTGCCGAGTACGAAAGTGTTTTTATTTCCCCAAACATTCCCTTTGAACTTAAAAACCTGTTAATTTCAAAAGCTGTTGAACAAAACAAAATTATTTATATACTGCCTGATTTTTATAATATCAATATGATGAATAATGAAACGGTACAATTTGACGACACACCGGCTTTAAAAATTAAGCCGTACGGGTTTACCAGAATACAAAGGGTAATAAAAAGAACTTTTGATATTTGTTTTTCATTTGTTGGGCTTCTTCTGACACTTCCGTTATTTATTATACTACCAATTGCTATTAAAATTAATTCAAAAGGTCCGGTCATATACAAGCAGATAAGACTGACGAGGAACAAAAAAAAATTCTATCTTTATAAATTTCGAACAATGCATCAAGAGGCGGAAAAGTATACCGGCGCTGTATTAGCAGTTGAAAACGACCCTCGCGTTACCAAAGTGGGTAAATTTTTGCGTTTAACTAGACTCGATGAATTACCTCAACTGTTCAATATCCTAAAAAGTGATATGTCTACTGTAGGACCGCGCCCTGAACGCACTGTTTTTGTTAAACAATATCTTAACGAAGTCGAAAACTACGATAAGCGTTTTTTCGCAAAAGCAGGCTTAACCGGATTGGCGCAGGTTTATGCCAGGTATGACACCACTGTAGAGGATAAAATTTTGTACGACCTGATATATATAAAAGATTATTCCTTTTTCAAAGATATAAAAATTATTCTACTCACCTTCAAAGTGATGTTTGTAAAAGAAAGCGCTGCCGGTGTACACCAAAAGCAAAATTATAACAGCAATGGGACGTGTGTTTAATGCAAAAGAAAGTTTTAGTTGTTGCGGGCAAGATGGATTTGGGCGGCATAGAAACGATGATGATGAACTTTTTCAGATTAATTGATAAGCGCAAAGTAACATATGACTTTATGCTGAATTATGAAGAAAAAGGCGCTTTTGATGACGAAATAACCGCCTTGGGTGGGAAAATATATATAATGCCGCGTTTAAAATTCAAAAACACTTTTAAATACATATATGCCGTTAACAAATTTTTTAAACAACACAAGGGAGAATATGATATTGTTCATGGTAACTTGACAAGTGTAGGTGTTATTTATCTTCCCTTGGCTAAATTGCACGATATTAAAACAACAGTTATCCATGCGCATTATGCAGATACCAAAGCAAGCTTTAAGGGGTTTATTGAAAGGTTATTGTTGTTTCCGCTTAGGTTCTGCGCCGACTATTATTTCGCTTGTTCAAATAAGGCAGGAGCTTTTTGCTTTGGTAAAAGCAAGATAAAAAAGCATAATTATATGGTAATAAAAAATGGAGTTTTTACAGAGAAGTTTGAATATAATGAAAAAATCAGGAATAAATTGCAAAAAGAATTAAATATTATAGAAAAATTTGTTATTATTCATATAGGTAGATTTGAAGCTCAAAAAAATCACACGTTTTTAATAGATGTTTTTAACAGTATACAAAAGCGCGATAATAATTCCGTTTTGCTGCTGATAGGTGTCGGCTCCTTAATGGATGATATTAAGGAAAGAGTCAGATCATACGGGTTGTGCGAATGTGTGAAGTTTTTAAATAATAGAGATGACATAGCAAACCTTTTTCAAGCTGCGGATGTTTTATTATTACCTTCGTTATATGAAGGTTTGCCGGTTGTATCAATCGAGGCACAAGCTTCGGGTATTCCTTGTGTTTTGTCCGATACAATTACAAAAGAGTCAGACATTACCGGAAATTGTATTTTTCAAAGTTTAAACAGCAGCCCGGACGACTGGGCAGACCAAGTGTTTTTGCTTAAGGATTATAACAGGGTAAGCACTATAAACAAAATAAAGCGAGCAGGTTATGACATCCACGAACAAGCAATGCGTCTACAGGATTTTTACCTAAACGCAAACTAACTTTTTGTAATACTATTCCCATTTTAAAATGTTTACACAATAAGAGGCGGAAAAAATATGAAAAAGCCAAAATTAGTGCATATTATACAATCCCTGCGAACAGGTGGGGCGGAAAACATTTTGGTCAGCTTAGCAATAAACTGTAAAGAACAGTTTGATGTAACTGTAATAAGTCAATACCCAGAAGCCAATTTGCCGTATGAAAAAAGGTTAATTGAGAACGGGATTAAAGTGGTTTTCCAAAATAAAAAAAGAGGGTTAGACCTCAACAATGCCCTTGAACTATACCAGTTACTCAACCAAATACAACCCGACATTTTACATACACATCTTCATGCGGCTGTGTATGCGATACCATGGTATATAAAACATAAGAAATGCGTTAAAATACATACTGTTCATACTATAGCACATATGGAATTCCCTACAGCTCATAAAATTGCGCAAGCTATTGCATATAGATATTTACATGTGATGCCTATTGCAATTTCATCCGCAGTTAAAAAAAGTATTATCACACAATATCACATTACACCCGAAAGAATTCCTTTAATAACTAATAGTGTACAGGTTAAAAAATATACACCGTTAACAAATAAAGTCCCCTCCTCCTCTTTTACTGTAATTAATGTTGCATCATTTTATACATGGAAAAACCAAATTTTATTGCTTGAAGCTTTTTACAATGCAGTTTTAGAAAAACCAAATATGAAGTTAATTTTTGTAGGAGACGGCAACGAAAGGCAAAACGTAACAAACCGGGCAATTGAATTGGGTATAGGAGATAAGGTCAATTTTGTAGGTATTACTGATAAGGTGGAGATGTATTTACACAAAGCGGATGTATTTGCCCTAAGTTCAACATTTGAGGGCTTGTCTTTGGCAATTTTAGAGGCCTATGCTGCTGGGCTCCCGGTGATTGCGACAAATGTTGGTGGTGTTCCTGATATATTGGCGGATGGCATAAATGGACTTTTAGTTCCTTTAAATGATGTAACAGCATTTAAAAACGCCATATTAAAACTATACTCCGACCCGGACTTGAGAAAAAAAATGTCTTGCGAAAACCAAATAAAAGTTAAAGATTATGATATAGAACAAACAACGAAAAAATACATAGCCCTTTATCTAAAAAATGGTGAAGCACATGAAGCTGTTTAAAGAAAATGAGAATAACGAAAAATTAGGCATATATGCCTTAATTGCATGTTTTTACTTTATAAGTATGCCTCTTTCTATCGTGCCGTTGCCAGGTGGCATTTCGTTGTTGAAGGTGCTATCAATATTCTCGGGTTCAGCATTGGTACTTGCGTTTTTTTTGTTAGAGGGTAAAAACGAAATACAATTTAATTCCATGCACTTGTTTTTAGTGTTATACGTTATATATAGCATAGGGAGTTTGTTTATACTATATGATCCGATTTCATGGGCTAATTTGCGTGGGATTATAGAAACAACTGTATTGTTGTTTTTTATTTCAATTAAGGCGTATAATCAAAGAGAAAAAAATGCGTTGCTAAATTCTTGGCTTATAGCAAGTGTAATAACAATAATCGCGATGGCTGCAAGCAGTGTAGAACTTGGCTCGTCAGATAGGTTTACCATTGATATTGGGGGTGGGGTTGAAGACCCAAATCAACTATGTGGTTACTTCTTATTGCCTTTGCTAATCTGTATGGAAAAATCGATAGGCAAAACAAAGTATAAAATAATATATATTAGTTTAATTATAATTATGATTTATATAGCTTTTACCACAGGTTCCAGAGGTGGTTTAGCCGCCATTTTTGCGACTATAATTGCATACGGCTTTATAGCAGTTAAAGGGGTAGCAAATAAATTGAAACTGTTGGCTTCGTTAACAATTGTTTTTGTGGTGTTTTCGGTTGTACTTTTCCCGTTGTTGCCCGAGAGCGTTACCGAAAGAATGAGTATAGAGAGTATCGTAAGCGACAGAGGCAGCGGCCGACTTGATTTATGGACAATCACATTCGATGCAATAACCCAAAACAATACATCTTTAATGCTTGGCAACGGGTTGGGATCTACCATTCAATTTTTGCATCAAGCCGGTTCAAGAAGTTCAGTTGCACACAATCATTGGCTACAAATATGGTGTGACCAAGGTTTTATCGGTATGCTGCTATTTTTTATTGTGTTGTTCACAGGTATGCTGAGGAGTATGTCAAACAATAGGAATATAACTGTTGCATTGTTCGGGATGTTTGTATTATCGTTATCACTTACTCTATACGCTACATATAAACCTTTTTGGAACTTGCTAATGATGTCAGCCATGAATTATAAAGGGCGAGGAGTTGAATAATTGGATGGCACAATTTATTCATACACCCAAGGGAGTGCACAAAATTGAGACCGAAGATATCAGTATTGATAAGCGTTTATAACACTGAAAAATATCTTTCTGCATGTATACACAGCGTTATAAACCAGACATTAAAAGAAATAGAAATAATTATAGTCAACGACGGTTCCACCGGCGATGAGTTGCGAATAATAAGAGAATTTCAGAAAAAGGACCCTCGTATTATCGTATTCAATATTGAAAATAAGGGTGTTTCCCATGCAAGGAATTTGGCATTTCAAAATGCCAAAGGTAAGTATGTGATTTTTATTGACTCGGATGACTTTTTAGAGCATAGTATGTTGTCGGATATGTATAATGCCATAACCAAGACAAAAAGCGATTTTGCGGTATGCAATTTACGCAGAATATTTAACAATAATGCCGAAGCAGCATTTTTAAAAATGCCGAAAGAAAAGATAATTGATTTCTCGGCTGATAAACCCAAACTGCTCCATGACATAATCAGCGGTAAAATCGAATTGGCGCTGAGTGTGTCAAACAAGTTATATAATACTGATTTTCTAAAAAGCACACACCTTATATTCGAAGACAGAAACGATATTTATGCCGAAGATGCCTTTTTTTATTTTAAAACTCTTGCGTTTATAAAACGAGCTTGTATTATAGACAAGGTTTTATATAATTATTGCCAGCGGGAGGGTTCGGTTTCGTACTCGTATAAAGAGAATTTATTAGTCAGATGCGGTAATTTTATATCACAAATAGAACGATATTACAGTTATATAGATTTACAAAAAGCTATAGCAGATAGAGGCTTCTACTTTTTAATTGAAATACTGTATAACGAAGCTTATCATAAAAAAGGATACAAACCTTTTAAGGATGCGGTTAAAAACAAATTTTTCGCAAAAAAAACAAAGTATGTCGATAAAAGCAATCTTTCGACAAACCAAAGAATGATTTATGTTTTATACAGATTGAAAATGTACATATTAATATATTTGATATTTTACTTCTATACAAAAAGGAGAAATGTATATGGTTTCAACTATTGCAAAACGGATAATTAAAGCTTTAAACATTAGATGGATACCTGTATTTTTTATATCTTTTATTTTAAGTTTGGGATATATGTCCTATAACTTTTTGGCGAGCTACAACAAACTCACCATGGTTATGTCTTTAAATTATCCAAATGCGGAAAAAGGACTATACCCTGACGGGACGAGGTTTAATATTTTTAGAATAAAATCTGAACAAGTGTTGGATAGGGCTATTTCTAATTTCAGCGAAAACGGAATTACGGTTGACAGACTGCGAAACCGAATAGACGTTTATGAAAAGGCTTCAAACAAAGACGTTGAAGAGGTTAAAACCGCTAAATTATCCGGTAGAGATTATAAATATATCCCCAACGAGTATACAATATCGTATTCGCAAAAGAATAAGTTCGCAAAAAATCATACATACGAAATGCTGAGTGCGATTGCTGTTGCATATGATGAAATCTTCAGAAAAGAGCATGCCGATAATAATAGTGTTTTAAAATTTGATGCCGCGAGTTTTGCAGATTATGATATTTATGAATATATTGAAATAGCTGATTTACTGTTCGATAAAGCAAATATGGTTGCTTCACATATATCTATGCGTAATACACAAAGCGGTGGCTTTATATCAAAAGAAACCGGCGAAACCTTTGCAAATATTGATACCATGGTTAGAAACTTTAAAGACATAGAAATTGAAAAATTTAAAGCATTTATAATTTCATCTGCCATTGCAAAGGATAGGGCATCATATATTAATAAATTGAGATATAAAAACGATAATCTGTCTTTTGAAAAAAGAAAAGCGCTAATCGAATTAGATTTTACTAAAGGTGCATTAGAAAAATACGACCCAAACATGACGGGGGTTGCTTTTATACCCACGCTTGATAAGACAAACGAATTTTATATGAGTAGAACAAAAATAGGTATAGATTATTTGGCGAACGCTGCGTATAAAGCCGGCATTACTGCGGAAAAAGCCGAAAAGGAAATAGAAGCTAACAATTACTTAATAAATATGTTTTCAAATATAAATCATGATGAACTTGAAGAGTCAAGATTGAAATCAGCTGCAGAAAAAATGCTCACCAATTTAAAAGATGACTTGTCAGTAATTCTTTCTGTTGCCTTAAAAACCGACAATGAATATATATTATATGAAACACGTGATTATTTAAAATTTAACATTCCGGAAAAATCTATT
>JAAZFB010000078.1 GCA_012511915.1 Clostridiaceae bacterium | reverse complement strand
TACCTGGCATCTCAATGAGTTTCGCAATCACTTAAAGGGGCATTTAGTATTATTATTCATAATAGCATTATTGTGTTCATAACCGGGCATTTATATACCGATTTTTTTGCGCATTTCCCCTAACGCCCTTTTTTCAATTCGCGAAATTTGCACCTGCGAAATACCAAGCATATCGGCAATTTGCATTTGCGTCTTTTGGTGAAAGTATCGTAATATTATTATTCGCCGCTCTTGCGGTTTAAGGTTGGCAACCGCTGCTTTTATACTCAGCCTGTCAATAATGTCATTCTATGTTTCGCTGCAATCTTCAACCTTTTCGATTAATTCTCTGCTATCCTCAGATCCACTCACATCGCACAACGATTCGGGCGCCTGCAGCGCTTCGATTGCCATTGTCAGTTCTACTGCCTCAATTCCCATGGCAGAGGCAACTTCATTAACTGTTGGCTCTCTATGCAGTGTTGTAAGTAAAGATTCTTGCACTGCTTTTGCGCGAAAACCAAGTTCTTTTAATCGCCTGCTAACTTTTATCATACCGTCATCGCGGAGATGTCTTCTGATTTCGCCCATTATCATCGGCACCGCGTATGTTGAAAACCGTACATTATATCCGGTATCAAACTTTTGCATTGCCTTTATAAGCCCGATACAACCAATCTGATACAAATCCTCCGCCTCATGGCCCCTGCCTAAATATCTTTTTACCACACTCCAGACAAGTCCGGTATTTTCTTCTATAATTTTTGATTGTGCGTTTCTATCACCATTTTTTGCCAGTTGTATGTTAATAAAAATATCCGTCTGCATAATACAAGTCAATCCTTTCGTATGATACTAATCTCCAATTAAAATATCAATAAAAACTTGTCCTCTTCTCGCCTTGCCTGACTATAAAAGACCTACGTTTTTAAATTTGACTTTTAATTGGATATTAGTAAGGGGGTGTTATCCTGTTCCTAATACTAAATTTAGGAACAATTCAATACTATTTTCCTTACGCCAACGGCGTTGTTGACACGAATGTGTCAACATTTTAAAATGGGAATAGTATCACCACCCCCATTATTCTTTAACGGATATTTTTTTCTTCATTAAAACGGTGGTACCAACCCCCAAAGCGGATGCAATATCAATGCTATCCATAAAAGTTTCCATCACAGTAAAGCCCATGCCGCTGCGCTCTAATTCCGGGTGTGAGGTATAAAGCGGCTGGCGCGCTTTCTCGATGTCCTCTATTCCGTGGCCGTTATCGATTACAGAGATTTCAACAATATCTTCTTTAATTTTACACTTAACCGTTATGTACCCTTTTTGGTTTTCATATCCGTGAACAATTGCGTTGGTTACCGCCTCGGACACTGCCGTTTTTATATCGGCCAATTCCTCCACCGTTACGTCAAGCTGCGCCACAAAGGCAGCAACCGCAACCCGTGCAAAGCCCTCGTTTGCAGACTTGCTTGGGAAACGAACCATCATATCGTTTAAACAGCCCATTTAACCACACCCCCCCGTTGCCTCTTGCTCGGTTTTATAAATAGTAATTATTTTTAAAATGCCGGACATAGCGATAATTTTATTAAGCCTTTTTGACATACCGAAAGCACATACACTACCCCCAACCGCCTGCATTAGCTTATACCTGCCAATGATTGTGCCTATTCCGGAGCTGTCCATAAAAACAACGCGCGAAAAATCGAAAATAATCTTTCGCACATCTCCAACCATAATCGCACCGTCTATGCCATCTTTTATTTTAGATGCGTAATGATGGTCGAGCTCGCCTTCCAATCGCACAATCAGCGCCTCGCCCTTCTTTTCCAACCACACTCTAAATCTCCTCCCATCAGCTATGGAATATTATAACCTAAGAGAGTTAAAAAACTTGTCGTTTGTTAGTATGGCCATTATTTTTCTTTTATATTCATTAAATTCTTCCGATGCGGAAAAATCAATTCCACGCGGCTTATCCGCCGCAATAGTCATTTCATGGGTTATTTTACCCGGATTCTAGGTCATAATATATATTCTATCGGATAAAAAGATTGCCTCTTCAATGTCATGGGTTACAAAAAGGGCGGTGATACCAAACTTTGCTGTTACACCTAAAAACCATTGCCGCATTGCACCCCTTGTAATAATGTCTAAGTCTGAAAAGGGTTCGTCAAGTAACATAACATTGCTTTTAAACAAATATGTTCTAAGCAGTGCAGCACGTTGCCTCATTCCGCCTGAGAGCTGATATGGGTATTTTTTTTCACAGCCTGCTAAACCGAAGTTGTCGAAATAGCCTTGTGCCATACCACGGGCTGATTTTTTGTTTTGCCCTTTTATTATTAATGGCAGGCACACATTGTCTATAATTGTTTTAAAGGGCAATAACAAATCCTTTTGCTGCATATAGCTTATTTCACCCGCCTTGCCGGTTATGTCTCCACCGTCAAGAAGCACCTTACCACTATCCGGCTCTTTTACACCGGATAATACACCGAGTAGAGTGCTTTTGCCTATACCGCTTGCTCCAAGCAAACAAACCAGCTCGCCTTTGTTAAGGCAAAGTGAAACGTCCTTAATAATCGGAGCACCATCATAGCTTACATTTATTTTTTCAGCTTTTAGTATTGTCATGGCTTTGTCGGGTTCGGTAAATATTTGTTGGTGAAACCTTTTTCCCCGAGTTGTCGTGTTATAAGTCCGTTATCATAAAGCCAATTGTAAAATGCCGCCCAACGATTGGTATCAATAACGCCCCAGACCGGAGCATCTGCAATATACTGTCCGCTTAAGTAGTCTTGACTTTTTTCGGCAATGGCAATATCCAGCTCGGGCACATTATCCACAATACATTGTGCTGCCTCAGTAGGATTTTGCACGGCATATTCATAGCCTTTTGACGTGGCATACAAAAACTTTTCGGCGATATCGGCATTATTGCTCAAAAAGTCGTTGCCCGCAATAATAATTGGTGTGTAAAAGTCCAACACGGGGTTAATATCTTTAAATGCAAAATAATTTGTCGCTATTTCTTTGTGCTCCAAAGCTACACCGTCCCAGCCGTAATATACCCATACCGCATCGATATCCGTTTGAATTGCTGCCGCCACATCGGTAACGGTGGTGGGTATCATTTTAACTTTAGCATAATCCCCGCCATCTGTTTGTATAACATTTTTCAATATAGCCTTTTCAACCGGTGCATCCCAAGTGGCATAGACCTTGCCTTGCATATCCTTTGGGCTTTGTATATTCTTTTCTTTTAGTGAGATAATTCCGGAGGTGTTATGCTGAAGTATCGCCGCGACGGCGGTTACAGGCAAAGGCTCGTCCGCAGTAAGGGCAAAAGCAAGCTCCTCTTGAAAACTTACTCCAAAGTCAGCCCTGCCGGAGGCAACCAACATAACCGCACCGTCCTCCGGGGGTTGTATAATCTTTAATTCTAAGCCCTCTTGCTTGTAATAACCCAAGTCGCTTGCCAAATACATGCCGGTATGATTTGTATTGGGAACCCAATCCAGCACAACTGTAACCTTTGTAATATCAGTATCTGCCGGCGGTTGACCTGCACATGAGATTAATAACATACAACAAAGCACTGCTAACATTATATTTTTTACATAGTTCATCCTTTTAGTTTCCCCCATTCCAAGGCATCGCTTTCTTTTCTAAAACAACAACGGCCTTCATAAGTAACAGACTTATAACGCTTATCAAAATGATTACCGCAAACATCTTATCATAGGCATACGATTTTCGTACCCTTGTCATATATACCCCTAAGCCGGCATTACCGCCTAACCATTCGGCAATAACCGCCCCAACCACAGCATAGGAAACTGATATTTTCAAGCCGGCAAAAAATCCACCAAGGCATGAGGGTAATTTAATATGACGAAAAATTTGTATTTTGGAGGCTCCCATTGCTTTTAACAAAGTTACCGCATCTGAGTCAACGCTTTTAAAGCCGTCAAGCATCCCTACTACAATGGGGAAAAAGCAAACCAAAATAATCAGTACTATTTTTGGTGCAACACCATAACCGAGCCACAGCACCAGTAATGGGGCAATCGCCACCACAGGTACCGTCTGGGACACCACAAGCAAAGGATAGAAGCTTTTATATAACAGTTCCGACCGGTCCATAGCCACCGAAATTATAAATGCAAGTGCAATACCTATAAACAGACCGGCAAACGCCTCCCACATGGTTACTGCAATATGTTGCATTAGAACGGGTATATTTCGGACAAGGGCAAGCCCAATATGGGCGGGTGAGGGCAACAAATACGCCTTTATGCCGCCAGCATCGGAAATTAGCTGCCATATAAGCAACACAACCAAATATGCTGATGCCGGATATGTTTTATTGATGATGTTTTGAAACCTTTTTTTCAATGCTCCATACTCCCTTTGGATTATATGCAATTTTAATGTAGCTCATAACACTGGGGGCACCCGCTTCAATGCAAATAATCTGGCAGTGTTTTACTATTTTCATAAGTTCTTCATAATCACCCTCCACTGTCGTCTCAAATGGCCCGACAAAAGAGGATAAACCGGTTGATTTAATATATGATATTACCTCATCAACAATACGAATAACCTCGTCACCTTGCACCGCCGGTAAAACTTGAATTGCAACACTTGCTTCATATGACATCTTATCACCTCCCAGACCTGTGATACTCATACT
>JAAZFB010000077.1 GCA_012511915.1 Clostridiaceae bacterium | reverse complement strand
TTCATAAAGATGTGCAAAACGGCGAGCAGGCGTTTGATCTTTTGCAAATTGCGAAATATTATGAACGTATAGGCGACCATGCCGTAAACATAGCCGAATGGGTTATTTTCTCTATTACAGGACAGCATAACAAGATAGACAGGTGACATTATGTGGATTATTTACGCGCTGCTTTCCGCCCTGTTCGCAGCAATGACATCGATACTTGCGAAAATTGGGCTTGAAAGCGTAAACTCAAATTTGGCAAGAGCAATCAGAACGGCGGTGGTTCTTGTCATGGCATGGGGTATTGTCTTTTTCACAGGCAAGCAGCACGACATTACGAATATCACTCAAAAAAGCTGGTTGTTCCTTGTGTTGTCCGGGGTAGCCACCGGTCTTTCATGGCTTTGCTATTACAAAGCTCTGCAAATCGGCAAAGCCGCCAAGGTGGTTCCGATAGATAAATTCAGCGTTGTTATCAGTATGGTTTTAGCATTTCTCATTTTAGGTGAAGCGGTAAATACAAAGACAATAATTGGAGGTTTGCTGATTACAGCGGGTACATTTGCGTTGATTTTGTAAGGGAGATTCAAGAGAGATGGATTTGTTAAAAATATATGTGGTTGAAGATGATGACAGCATTCGCGAAATGGTGATGTATGCTTTGGAGACGGCGGGTTATAAGACAGTCGGTTTTACAGATGGCAACGAAGTTTTTCCTGCGCTCGCAATAAACATTCCCTCCCTTATTTTGTTGGATATTATGCTGCCCGGGAAAGATGGGATAAGCATATTAAGGCAGATGAAACGAATAGGAGAGTTTAGCCAAATTCCTGTCATTATGCTAACTGCAAAGGGCAATGAGATTGACCGCATCAAGGGGCTGGACTTGGGTGCAGACGACTACATTACAAAGCCTTTTTCGGTGATGGAGGTCGTTTCCCGCGTAAAGGCGGTGCTCCGCCGAAGCAACAATATAGAACAATCCAAAAATGAATATAGTGTTGGCGGTATCACACTTAACAGCGAAAAACACATGGTTTTTTCTGACGGAAAAGATATCGATCTTACATTCAAGGAGTTTGAGCTTTTACACTATTTGATGCTGAATGAAGGAATTGTCCTCAGTCGAGACAGGTTTTTAGAGCAGGTTTGGGGGTTTGACTATAATGGTGGAAGCCGAACGGTGGATATGCATATAAAATCGTTGCGCCAAAAGCTGGGAAACGCGGGCAGTTTAATCAAGACAGTGAGAAATGTCGGATATAAAATTGGGATATAGCGGTATGAAAAAGCGAATATATAAAAACATGCTGACACTGACCACGCTTGCAATACTGCTTGTTTCCGTGCTGTTTTGCTTTGTGTTCTATAACCAGTTTACTACGCAGGTGAAAGCAGATTTACGTGAGCAGTCCAAACTTTTTGCTAACGATGATACAGAAAGCGCCTTGGGCGAATTGAATGATTATAGACCATCAGATATCCGCGCAACCCTCATCCTTGGCGATGGAACTGTCCTTTTCGACAACGTATCCGATGCGGGAGCGCTTGAAAATCATCTGGAAAGAACTGAGGTGCAAGAGGCGATTGTGTCAGGCTTTGGTGAAAGCAGCCGCTATTCCAACACCCTGGGACTTGAAACATACTACTATGCTGTTCGCCTAACTGATGGCGGGATTCTTCGTTTTGCAAAGACAACACAAAGTATTTGGGGGCTGTTTGCGGGTGCGTTGCCAATTATTTTAGGCATTATTGCAGTGATCATTATAATCAGTTACATTGCCGCAAGCAGGCTGACAAAACGCATTGTCGAGCCAATTAATAATGTGGATCTTTCAGGCGAATTAACTGCTCCCTATGATGAACTCGCGCCTTTCATACGAACAATCGCTAACCAGCGCAGGAAAATCTCTGAGGACTTTGCAGCCCTACAGGATAGCCGTGATACCATACATACCATTACAGAAAACATGAACGAGGGCATTGTGATGGTTGATGCCGGTGGTGTAGTGTTAACCATAAACAAAAGTGCGAGGGCGATATTTGGAACAGATGCATATATTGAAGGCAGAAATATCCGCGAACTTTCCCGCGATATCTCACTCACCCATAGCATTGGGCAAGCTTTGTTGGGGTATTCAGAAAATACAAGCTTTGAAAAAGACGGGCGGATTTTCAATGTACTTATAAGCCCTGTGTCGAAAACAGGCGCTATTCTCTTTTTCCTTGACATTACAGAAAAGGCACTGGCCGACGAGCGCCGCCGTGAGTTTTCGGCCAATGTATCGCATGAGCTTAAAACGCCTCTCACCAGCATCTATGGCAATGCTGAATTGCTTTGTGGTGGTATGGTAAACGAAGATGACAAACCGAATTTCTATCAAAAAATCATGGATGAGGCATCAAGGCTGATCGCGCTGATTGAGGACATCATCATGATTTCAGAGCTGGATGAACGGGCAGAACAACAGACATTTGAGCTAGTAAACCTCGCCGATGTTGCACTTGACTGTAAAGAAGCGCTGGCAGAAAAAGCTTCGGTATTTTCTGTGGATGTGGAGATAGACGGAACAGGTTACATCACAGGCAGTTATTCGCTGATTTATGAAATGTTGTTTAATCTCATGGATAATGCGATTAAGTATAACAAGCCGGGCGGCTCTGCAACTGTTGCGATTACAGAAGATACATCTCAGATAACTCTGATTGTATCTGATACCGGAATCGGTATTCCACCGGGCGAACGAGAACGCATTTTTGAACGATTCTATCGTGTAGACAAATCCCGCTCAAAAAAAACCGGCGGTACCGGCTTGGGACTTGCGATTGTAAAGCACATTGCCAGTCTGGTAGGTGGCACTGTATCGGTTGCAAGTGAACAAGGCAAAGGCTCTACATTCACGGTCTATTTTAACAAAATGCAACAGAAGCAATAAATGCAGTTGGAAGTAAAAAGCGAACAAACGGGTACAAATCCCGACAAAAGGGTCGGGTTGCCTAATAATAAAAAGTAACTAAAGAGGTAACGTTGCCTCAAATATAAATGTCACCCGGCAATCTTTAAGATTCGTGCAAAGTTACATCTATTATGAGGCATCGTTATCTGACAAAGTTACTTTAATTGTGAGTCAATTTGGGATATTGACAAGTAGACTAAAATCATTAATTACCAGTTGGTTAGTGACACTAACCAACTGGTTAATTTATTTCAACCAAACCAAAGTCTTATCGTCTTCCTCCGGGGGTGCTGGGTATTTAGCCACTGCCGCCTTCGTTCGCTTGTTGCTTATTTATCAAACGAATAACCATATTCGGTTAATCGGTTTCTG
>JAAZFB010000076.1 GCA_012511915.1 Clostridiaceae bacterium | reverse complement strand
TTTTTTATGCTTGAGCATGATGGCCGCATTCTTTCTCTTGATTAAATGTATGTTGAATTGGAGAGTTACATGAATGAGATTAATTCGGCCTTCACTTCGCTTGTGCAACAGTTTCTTCTTGATAATGAAATCACAAATAGTGTGGGAAACACCATTCTAGTTTGTCAAGGTTTTCCTTCCCCTTTCTATGAAGCTCTTTCCAGTTGGGGCATCAGGCATTTTTCCGGCGACTGGAATGGTACATATCCCGAATATGACAGCATTTCTGGAAAGAAGCTATTACCCAAGTTAATGGCGTCACAAGGTCTGTGTTGGGCCTTTTATGAGGAGCTAATTGCGTTAACTGACTTGTTGACCGATTTCTCTGTATACGGCGGGGACATTATCATTGTGAAGAATAATCTGTTTGACGGGTACTATCCGCTTGCCCAAAGGGTTGACGCTTCAAAGGTGATTTCTGCTTTTGAAAATGAGAAATCCAGTCAGGACGATGCGTGCATTTTTCATTTCTATTCAGATTACAGAACTGAGGGTGCCGAACTCCTGGTCTCATACGTTAATAAGCATTACCCCATTGACATAACAATTGAAGTGAAAGAACTTGACTTCTATAATCCACACGCTGAGGAGATTCTCTCTGTAGAGGATGGATCGCAGAGCTTAGTAGAAATAGCCATATCCGCTCTCCCCGAAAAAAAATGCCTATTGCAGAAAGGCGCCATCTCGAACATACAATTCCTGGTGATGGGTGACAATTCCCCTTCTTTTCAAAGCGAACTATCAGCCCTGAACACACTAGGAGCGCATTTCGGAGTAAGTTTCTCCACGTCGGGTGTGCGAGAACGCGCCCATAATGCCGGCGGAGAATATCTGCCAATTTTACGCAAATACTGGGGTAACGATGCAGATTTTCGGACGCACCCATTTTACAAAAATCCCGCAACAGGAAGTGAGACAGTCGACATTTCCCAAGGTGCCATAATCAACGACATAATCCACCAGTGTAATGGCGCTATGGACGAGAGCAATGCTCAATATTCAGATGTTATTGTAACTGCACCAACGGGCGCGGGGAAGTCGATCTTTTTTCAGATTCCGGGGATTTATTTGCAGGAGCATTCTAGTACTAATGCTATCACCCTTGTAGTTTGTCCACTCGTGGCCCTGATGATAGATCAAGTGAAGGAACTAAATGATCGTGGGATAGAGTATGCAACATACATTAACTCAGCCTTGACATACGAAGAGCGTCAGTCGAGACTGGACGGTATAAAAACGGGCAGATACTCAATTGTATATTTATCACCAGAATTGCTTCTGGCATATGATATCCACTCGCTCATTGGCGAGAGGAGAATAGGTTTGCTGGTGGTAGATGAAGCACATCTAGTTACGTCTTGGGGACGAGACTTCAGAGTGGATTATTGGTTTCTCGGTGATTACATCGAAAAGATTCGGCGAGGTAGTTACTACAAGAAAGCAGAGGCAAGTTTTCCGATTTTGTGTTTGACTGCTACCGCCGTTTTTGGCGGAAGGGACGATGTCATTGGTGACCTGCAAAACAGTCTTCATCTTACCTGTTATTCCAACCACATGTATATTGGTTATGTCAGAAGAAACAACATTGAATTCCGTATTCGGCATCCAAAAAAAGAAAAAAAGTCTGACAAAGTAGAAAAACTGGCCTTGGCAACCACCGCAATATCCGCATATGTAGAAAAAAAAGAAAAAACAATCGCGTACTTTCCGTACAAATCCCAAATCGAAGATGTTAGGACAAAACTCATATCTGACTACCCAAAACACATATCGGATGTTGAGAAATACTACAGCGGCGAAATGCGGAGCATGGAAAAGGATGAAGCATATTCAAATTTCCGAGAGACTAAATCCCATGTAATGCTCGCTACAAAGGCATTTGGTATGGGTGTGAATATTGGAGATATTATGAACGTCTACCATTATGCTCCAACTGGCACCCTGGCCGATTACGTACAAGAGATTGGTCGTGCAGCACGCAAGCTTTCTAATGGATATGCGATCACGGATTACCTAAAGTCTGATATGCGCTATGCGCAACCACTGTGGGGTCTATCTGGGTTGCGTCATTATCAAGTTAAGGCTATCATCAAGAAACTGTACTCTCTATATGATGCGAGGAAACAACGAAATCTGCTCTTTTCGCCCGAAACATTTGGTTATTTGTTTGACGCGCGCAGTGTCGACATGAAAGTGAAAAGTGGTCTGATGCTATTGAGCACAGATCTGTTGGAACAATACCACTTCAAGGTGATCGCTGTGCGCCCCAAGAATTTGTTTTCGACGCAATATATTATT
>JAAZFB010000075.1 GCA_012511915.1 Clostridiaceae bacterium | reverse complement strand
GTATAACCGCAGAAAACTTTTGCAGAAGAAATATGGCGTAGACCAGTAATAATAAGATCCCCTAATGCCATAAACATGCATATAAAAATGGAAATATAGCATAATATTGGCATGAACAAAAGGGGTGGTAATGGTTTTACGTGTCAAAAAAAACAGCAACGGTGTAACAGTTGCAATTTTGCTGTTAACGGTTCTTATCGGCTTGCACTACAGGCTAATATTTGCGCAGAACATTACATTTAGCAATTTGCATAACGGCACCGAATTTGGGCATGATGAATTTTATTATATTAAGATGGCAAGGAACATTGTCGATAATGGGGTTTATGGGTATATGACAGACAGTGTATCAAATGCATATGTAACCCCAGGGTACCCTTTGTTTATTACCGCTTTTTTTAGGAGCTCCGCTGATAATGCAGTCGAGCGAGTTAGAATTGTTCAAGCATTTTTATCTGCAATAAGCATAATACTTGTCTTTTTTATCGGGAAGAAAATTTCAGGCAATAAGGTTGGCTTAATAGCCGCGATTTTTGTTTCCATTTATCCGCCACTTGCTTTTTACAGCAGGTTTATTCTGACCGAAACACTTTATATATTTTTGTTTTTAGTCTATTTTTTGGTTCTGCTGATTACATTTGAAAAGGATAAGTTCATATACCACTGTCTTTCGGGTGCTTGTTTTGCGGCGGCAATACTGGTGCGTCCGCTTGTAGTATTGCTGCTGCCCCTACCTTATGTTTATAAATTCATTTCGCAAAGAGGCAATGTAAAACGCAATTTAACCGGCTTTGCGGCATATCTTATTGGGTTTATATTGATTATGTTGCCGTGGTGGATACGAAACTTTTTATCATTGAATGAATTTGTATTTTTGTGCACACAAACCAACCCTTTTTATTACGGAATAGTGGAAAACTACACCCAACTTGCGCAACCTGATAATGAATTAGCTGATGGGGTTGCACTTATCATCCAGAATTTTTTTGCACAACCTGTACAAACGATGAAATGGTTCACAATAGGCAAACTAAACATAATCTTTGGCACCCAAGATTATTGGGTGCAAAACGGGCATATGTATTTAAAATCGGTCAGTCTACTTCATTATTTTATTTTGGCATTTGGGACAGCGGGTGTTGTACTGGCAGTCTTTGATAAAAAAATTCGTCTTATATCTTTGTTTATCATTTTTACCATTGCCTTGCAGCTGTTGTTTATACCGGTGCCCCGATATGCGATACCGTTAATGCCAATGCTGTCAATTAGCGGCGCATATATGCTTGCAAAAACGATCAAAAAAACATCTAATTAGCAGCAGTTATCTTTCTGCATTCAAGGTAATACCTTTTTTCATTTGCGTGTCCTATTGAAAAGGTTTTGCGAGGTAATGCACCCGAGGCGGCAACAGCAGTAAATAATTCATTCTTATTTATTGCAGGGAGAATAAACCCTAATACGTTATTCTTTGAGGCTAAGCTTTCTACCACATCAACCCCATGTATATAATCAATGCTGCAATTATTCTTTTCTATATATTCGTCAAGAAAATTTTGAAGTGTCGAAAGTGCCAATGAGCCTTTTGGGCATTTTATGTCAATATTGCCAGCAGTGTTTTGATGTATGTATTCAACAGAACGATTGCAGGTTTCGCCGTTAATTTTATTGCAATACTCGGAAAGATCTGCTAACAGATTTTGCGGATTGCAATCAAAAATAACACGGTGTATGGGCTCGAATTCAAAAGAGGTGTTGTGCAGGTTTACAAGTTCAACCAGTGCAAATCGTGCCGGGTGGTTTTGCTGCTCGTTTTTGTTAAGCGTTCTTTTCGTTTGCTCCCAACATTCTTTTGCAGTAGCAAGCGAATGGTTACCGTCCCCCATAGCATATAAAAAGCTTGATTTATTCTCAAACGACAATAGAGCGTCTGCGATTGAGCCAGCCTTTTCAAACGGTACATGATAGCCGGCAATTCTTCCACCGCCTTGCATAAGTTCAAAGTTATATAACTGTTTTAAATCCAATTTTTTGCTCTCAAAAGGTTCAATTACTGTTTTGTCAGCATCATCTATTAACAGCAAAATGTGCGGAAGTTCCAATTGCGCATACCGTCTGATATTTACCCTTGGTGGGATTCTTTCAAGCACCGTCTCTTCGGTGGCGCGGATACGGCTTTTTGAACCCGTTGTGTAGTCATATGCCTCTAAATCTACTGTGCCGACCAATCCGTTGCGAACTTTACCGTTTGAAAGTGTTCTTTCAACATATATAAAGGAACTGGCATAGCATTCAAAAAGATCGTCTTCTAAATATTTATGCATCGTATTGTTTATCTGTGTTATTTTATCCGGCGCATTTGCGCTTGTAAGGTATACTTCGGGTAGAATAATATTTAATGCAGAGGGGCTGCCTTCCACAAATTTTTCAACTTGATGCCAATATTCCGGTTGCGACGTAAACTGGTCGCATGCAACTACACTCCATTTTTCCATGTCTACGCCCTTTGGTATTAGTATATCGGCAGGTAAAAAGCTAATTCTTTTGAATTTTTCCAAAATGTATCACTCCGTTTTATATTAATGTTTCTTAAGTTGCAGTTATTATAACATAATCGCAGGCGAAAGTAAAAGAAAAAAATAGAAAATGGTTTTCTAAGTTATTTTAATATATTCGTAATATATTATATCGATTTTGCTAAATTGCTTTACTTTTCTATATTTTTATATTATTATTTAGATAATATTGTTTTATTGTTTTTGGGAGCGAGGGAGTTAGTAATGAAGTATACC
>JAAZFB010000074.1 GCA_012511915.1 Clostridiaceae bacterium | reverse complement strand
TTTTCCTTCAATAAGGCATATCCATTGCGCCGTTTACGGATTGATTTCATTTGCACCATACCTCCTCCAGTATAAATTTTAGAGAAGGATGCCTCAAAAAGCATCGTTCGAAAGGATGAATTTACAATCACGACCACCCGCTCAGCGGGTGGTTTGCTCTAGCCCTATAAGGGCTTGGTACTGGCTGAGCCTTAAGGCTCACTGAAAGTTTCGCCAACCGCACACCTTTTCAAACAACCCCTAAAGGGGTTATTTTTTGTTTTTTTCTACTGGCTCACCCGTAAACGGGTCTATAAATTCTTTTAAACTCATCTGGTCTGATGCTATGTCCTCTTGTAATTGCTTTCTGATATATTGTTCTATGGCTTTTTTGTTCCTCCCAACTGTATCAACGTAATATCCTCTGCACCAAAAATGTCTGTTGCCATATTTGTATTTCAAGTTAGCGTGCCTATCAAATATCATCAATGAGCTTTTTCCTTTGAGATAGCCCATAAAACTCGATACACTTATTTTCGGTGGTATTGAAACTAGCATGTGTATGTGGTCAGGACAAGCATTTGCTTCTATTATTTCTACCTTCTTATACTCACATAAAGTTCGTAGTATTTTCCCTATATCATTTTTAATCTTGTCATATATAATTTGTCTTCTATATTTTGGAGCAAATACTATGTGATATTTACAATTCCATTGTGTATGTGATAAACTTTCTGTATCCATTTGGATATCTACCTCCTTTGATTTAGTGCGGCTGACGAAACCTGCACTATTTTATCAAATGGGGGTAGATTTTTCTACTCATAGCTAAAGCTCTTTGGAACCACCTGCATAGCAGGTGGTTTTCACTATACAAAAAAGGCCGCTGCCGAATCATCCAACGGCAGCGACTTCCTTTATACAAATCATTTATTATCTTGATATTTCTGTAATTCCTTAAGAAACGAGCAATATTTCTGCGGATAATAGCGCATATTGTAGCTCTCAATATTTACTAAAAAATCAATAAGACAGAATTTAGGGATCAGATATTTCGTTTTGTACCACACAGCGTTTAATCGTCCAGATGTAATCCAACCAGATATGCTTTTCGCTGAGTAGCCAATGAGTCCTGTCACTTGCTTGATTGAAAAGTTTTAAGGATGCCCTTATCACTAAAATCATACTTTGCCGATATGAAAATATTAGTATCTAAAAAAACTGTGAGTGGATATTTTAGCATTATAAATCCCTCCTGATATATTGAATTATGTTTAACCGTTAATAATAGCGATTGGCTTCCGCCTCAGCAGTCCTCATATCATCCAAATCCGGGTACGAATTCATGAGCTTTTCTAAGAGATAAATAAAAAAACGCACGGTATACTGAAGATCACTCCATGTGCCAATATTTCTATCCATATACGCATGAATGCAGTTGCGATTGAATTGCACTCTCCTTAGCATTTCAATATCATCTTGATCAAAGATGTCATTTTTATCATAAAACAATAGTAGCTCATCAAGCATAATGCGGTCTATAGGATGGTCTTTTATATGTTTTTTAATTTCTTCTTTAATGGCTTCTTTGATTGATCACCCATGAGATGCTTCAATAACTTTGGGGTACTTTTAGTTATCATATACAATCGGCCATTTTCGGCTTACTGAAGGGATTTGAACCATCGTAAACAGCTGAATACGGAAATCCGGCATAATGAGCGGGCGCAGGAGCTGAACCGGAGCAGGGTCCTGCCATCCATGTACAAACGCTCGGTCTATCCACTGAGCAAAAGGATCGTCTGCGGCGAGTGCGGCTCGATGTTCAAGAGGAAAATAAAAGGCGGCAAGACCTATTGGGTGTGCCGGAAGCACAACAATCGCAAAGCCAACTGCCCGGTCATCCACAGCTAAAGTTAATTGTTCATTAACCAGTGATAAAGCAGCAATTATTAACCACATAATAACATTTATGGCGTTTTATGCGGCGATACACTTTTGTTTGTATTGGTTAATAATAGACTTTAGAATGTAATGTCGTTGAGTCAATTTAAGCTACACTTACTTTCTAAATTGACCCCCATGCCCATATCAATCAATCTCCACACCAAAACCCCCAATGACCGCCGCCCCCTCTCGTATGGATTTTCGATCACAGAGCATGACCAAAGTGTTGGTCTGCGGTAAAATAAATCAGAGGAAATCACCTTGCTTTCATTAAGAG
>JAAZFB010000073.1 GCA_012511915.1 Clostridiaceae bacterium | reverse complement strand
GATTTGTGCGATGAACCAAAACAAGCGTGTTTACTTTACGCATAGCTATCAGATGCGCCCCGATTACAGTTTTACCAAAAGCAGTCGTAGCGGATAAAATGCCGTTATCGTACTTTAACAGCTCACTCGCCGCCTGCTGTTGTTCACCCCGCAGTTCGCCATTAAAAGTAACATCGATTTTACGCCCTTTGTTTGTTTTATTACTCCGCTTGGTTCTTACGCTGTTATCATTTAGTATTTGAACAATTTCCTCTTCTAAACCTCGCGGCAAACACAAATATTGTTCTGTTTCATCCGAGCAGGAAATGATTCTTGGCTTTTCATAGGCGGATAGACGCATGGCTTGAGCCTTATAAAATTCGGGATTGCGGAATGCCGCCAATCGCTTTAAAATATTAAGGGCAGTGTCGGAAATCACTTCTTTTTGGATATATAGCATGTTTGAACGAACGATGTTTACGATGTTTGGAAAATCGAACTTTGTTATATCCGGTGTGGGTTTCTTGTCTTCCCACGGCTTTTCATCCTCAGTATCTTTATGCAAAACCCCCAATTCACCCATAGGGGATAGTTCTCGAATAAAACGCTCCATCTCGCTCAAATTATACTTTTTAATATTATACAAATAATTCCACTGGTCAGGATATTGGTTAAAGTTCTCATCAACAAACACACTCCTGCCTTGCTCACGCGGTGCTTTTTGAAGCGGCAGAGCAATCAGGTTGCCAAACCCGCCCTTGGGTATGGTCTCTTGGGCGGGAATCAAGCGGTCGTAGGTCTTAAAGGATAAATTATGATGCTTGTTCATGGAATAAGTAATCAAACTGCTGCCAAATTTACGCGCCGTACTTGCGGGAATGTTTTCATCGAAGAATATCCAAAAATGAATCCCTTTGCCAGAGCGTGAACATTCCATCGCCATGCTGATGCCTTTTTCATCACATGAATCACGAATGGCAGCAACATCACGCCGCAACTCTTCCTGTGTATATTCTTTACCGTCGAAGTCGAATGCTAAAAAGCGGCATGTTTCATCGGAAAACATCGGATATACGCCAATAGTCAGTTGACCTGTCAAGTGTTTTTCAACTGCGGTTGAGTCGAATTTTATGAAATCTTGATTCGTACATTCGCTGCATTTTATTTTACTCCCGCCGGACTTAGGGCAACGAGGGCTCCACTCGTTATGACAGGCGGGAACGTATCCATTGATTCCTTTTTTAGGGTTCTCCCATCTCTTGGCGAAAACATCGTACCGCCCGGCAAAACACGACAGAAATAATTCCACCTTTTCTGCGGGAGTGCTGTGTTTGTGAACGCCAATAGGGGGTTCGGGTACAATTTCATTTTCGTGTGTAAACCTCTTCATGCGTTGCCCGTTATGTTCCACCATCTCGTTCCACATGGATGCTGGGCAAACCCATACGCCCTTGTCACCATATAAAGCACGATAAATAACCATCTCCTCCAGCGTCTCGCTGTGGATGGCTGTTCCAATAACTTCATATTCATTTCCCTTGAAGCGAATGTATTTACCGTACTTTATGGGCATAAGCATCTCTTTCCATTTAACAATTATTACAACAAATCATTCCCCTAACAACCAGTCCACGACATGCAGCTGCCGTATCCCATCGTAATTCGCGGTTCGCGGGATTTCATCCAGCGTCAAAAGAACTTTAGGATGATGGTCGGGAATCCTTTGCAACGGCTCCAATTCGCGTTTTAATGTGCTTGCATCCAAAACGCTTGCGGATACCTGATAATAGGTCGTACCGCTTGCGGTTTCCGCAATAAAATCTATCTCTTTTTCAGCCATTTTCCCAATATTCACCTTCGCGCCGCGCCGGAGCAATTCCAAATACACTGTGTTTTCTAAAACGTGTCCCAAGTCGGCGGTGGAGCTTGCAAGCAGCCGCTCACGAAGCCCGCTGTCCACGGCGTAATATTTCCCCTGTGTTTTAAGATGCTGCCGTCCGCGAATGTCATACCGTTCCGCTTTGTAGAACAGAAAGCTATCACACAGCGCGTGAAGGTATTTGTCTACCGTATTGACCGATATGGTTCTTCCGGAGGAATTGATGGTGTCCGTAATTTTTTTGACTGACACAGGGCTACCAACATTGGAAAATAAAAACTTCACAATGGATGTGAGTACGGAAATATCCGTAATCCCCAAGCGAGTGGCGACGTCTTTCACGAGAATGGAGCTATAAATACCATCCAAATAGGAGTATATCAAGTCCTCGCGTTCATTCAGAGTAGCAACGGCAGGGAACGCACCATAGCGCAGATAAGTTTGAAACGTGACGGATAAATCTTTTTCTTCAACACCTTTGAATGCGACATACTCCTTAAATGATAACGGCAGCATAGAAATCTGCACATACCGCCCGGACAGCAGCGTGGCAAGCTCGCCTGATAAAAGATAGGCGTTTGAGCCGGTGATATAAACATCTACATTGTCCTTAACAAAAAGACTGTCTACCGCTTTTTCGTATTCCTTGCAGTTTTGCACCTCGTCTATGAAAACATATGTGTAATTGTCTTTGCACAGCCGCGCCTTGATATAATCGTACAGAGCGCGGTAATGAAGTAAATTTTCATGCTCCAATTCCTCAAGATTGATGGAGATAATCTGCGCGGGGCTAACACCGTTCTCTAAAAGCCAGTCGATGTACAACTTAAACAGTGTAGATTTTCCGCATCGCCGAACGCCAGCCACAACCTTAATAAGTTGTTTTTCCCGCCAGCTTTTCAACCATTCTAAATAATTTTGCCTTTGAACAAATTTTGAAGACATATCATCCACCGCCCTTTCGCTATTAGCATAACAAAAATTGCCGAAAAAATCAAGAGTATTTTCAATCAAATGAAAAATACTCTTAAAATTCGACAAGTTTTTTCAGTTTAAATAGGCAGTTGCTTTCGTAAATTTTATTCATTTACAATAAGCGTGCTCCGATACATAGCTGCGAGATATACCCAGAGCCTTTGCAACTTCCTTTTGAGTATGCTCTCCCCCGCCGTTTAAACCGTATCTAAGCTCTAAAACACATTTTTCGCGACCGTGCAGAATATTATTGATTTCAAGGTAAAGGTTCGTTCTTTGGATTTTATCGTTTACCTGTTCTATTACTTCATCGCCGCTACTGCCCAAAACATCGTTAAGTGTTATCTGATTACCTTCTTTGTCAACCCCTATAGGCTCCTCGATAGAAACTTCATTTTTTATCTTTTTAATCGAACGGATACACATAAGTATTTCATTCTCGATACATCTTGCTATATATGTGCTAAGTCTTGTACCCTTTTTGCTGTTAAAGCTGTTAATACCTTTGATAAGGCCTATGGTACCGATTGAAATCAAATCTTCCCCTTCCTTACCTGAGGCAGAATACTTGTATGCAACATGCGCAACAAGACGTAAATTCCGTTCTATCAAAATATTTTTTGCGTTAACATCACCCTGCTCATACAGCCTTAAATAATGCTGCTCGGCTTTGGGGGAAAGTGGTTTTTGGAAGGAATTCGAATTGGCAACATAAGAGAGCATCAGAAAAACCTGCCGCAATAATTCAAAAATAAATGCAAACATGAAAAAACACCCCCCATACATATACATTATATGCGAGATGTTTTCACTTGTGCTAAATTATACGCATTTTAGTTTAGAGAAAAAATCAAGCTCCGTTTACCCTTGCAAACTAATACTATAAATGCTATAATTCTTATAAAAGATTAGTATAAGGATGTGTTACTACTTGACAGATGTAATTATTATCGGTAACGGACCTGCCGGTGTCTCGGCGGCGCTTTATACAAAACGGGCCGGTATTGATACACTAATAATCGGACGGGATAACGGTTCACTTGGCAAAGCGGATAAAGTTGAAAATTATTATGGTTTTGCACTGCCTGTTTCGGGTACGGAATTGATCAACAACGGTATAGCCGCTGTAAAAAGGCTCGGTGTTGATATTATCTCGGATGAGGTTTTGGATATACAATATTTTGAGAACTTTTCAATAAAAACAAAAAAAACCGAGCTGCAAGCACATAGCGTAATAATAGCGACCGGTATATCCCGAAATACCCCCAGGATTAAAGGGATTGCTGAATTTGAGGGCAAGGGCATCAGTTATTGTGCTGTATGCGACGGTTTTTTTTATAGGGGCAAAGATGTATGCGTTATAGGTGAGGGCAGTTATGCTGTACACGAAGCAAAAGAGCTTTTACCGTTAGCCAACTCTGTTACCTTAGCTACTAACGGGGTTGAGCCAAACGTTAAAATACCGGACGAAATTAAAGTGCAAACAAAAAAAATACTTGAAATTCAAGGGACAAGCAGTGTTGACGCTATACTGTTTGAAAACGATGAACTGTTGCGCTGCAGTGGCATATTCATAGCAATCGGGGTTGCCGGCAGCACAGACTTTGCTAAAAAGTTAGGCGCACAAACAGAGGGAAATAAAATTATTGTTGATGAAAACATGGCTACAAATGTCCCCGGTCTGTTTGCGGCAGGCGATTGTACTGCCGGTATGCTGCAAGTTGCAAAAGCCGTTTACGATGGCGCAAAAGCCGGTACCGAGGCTGTTAAATATATAAGGCAACTAAAAAAAGGGGTATAAAAGGAGTATTTTAATATGCTAGACATGCAATTTGTTAAAAATCATTTAAGCTTTTGGGAAAAACTAACCCCGGAACAAGAAAGATTGACAACGCAAAACCTGGCTGTTATAAAATACAATAAAGGCGACATTATCCATCAAGGGGAGAATGACTGTAACGGTGTTATCCTTGTACATAATGGGAGGCTTCGGACTTATATTATGTCGGAAGACGGCAAAGAGGTAACACTTTTCCGGCTTATCCAAAACGAGGTTTGCATTTTATCGGCTGCGTGCTTGTTAAATATAATCACCTTTGATGTATATATAACGGCAGAGCAAGACAGCGAAGTATATTTACTTGGCAGAAATGCATTTGAGCGTATTTGTCAAGAAAACTTGTATGCCGAAAATTTTTCATACAAAACTATTGTATCTCACTTTTCTGATGTTATGTGGTCTGTTCAACAGGTTCTGTTTTTAAATTTAAGAAAGCGGCTTGCCATATTTTTGATAGATCAATCGGTATTGGACGATTCTAATTATGTTAAACTTACTCATGAAGAGATAGCAAACCATATAGGCAGTGCCAGGGAAGTTGTCTCGCGCATGTTAAAACAGTTTGAAAACGAGGGGATTGTTGAGCTTTCAAGAGCAGATGTTAAAATTACAGACAAAATAAAGCTTAGGGGGTTAGCTTATTAGCACCCGCTAAAAATAAAGGGAAAACTAACACTGTGCAATTTCTATTGCCTTTGTGAGAATATCAGTATAACTGTATGACACTATCCGAGATGTGCGAGTTGCGCATCCATTACCGTTTTCAATTTTTACGGTAAAAATGCTGGGGAAAGTATTTTCAATTGTGCCTTGACGTACAACAGACTTTTTTTTGCCTTTCCTGGCAGTCAAACAAACTCTTTTTCCTACGTTTAGTTCCAAAGCAGTTCTGATTTGCAATAACTCATCTTTTTTTTCCATTAATACAGCACCTTAACTTTCTTATACCAAGTCTCTTTTTTGGGTAGTGTTAAATCTACCAACACGATTTTCTTGATTTTCTAAGTATATCATACTTTACATAATACTTCTATATCTATTATAACCAAATTTTCAAAAACAATTAGACAATTTTTCTAATACCAATTAACTGTTGTAATTCCGATAAGATTTATCCTATTCCTTATACTATTCCTCATTTAAAATATTGACAAACTTTTTTGTCTATCGCGGTCGCAATTAGCGACCGTACTATAAAAGATAGTATCAATGATGTGTTGAATAATTATGCTTTTTTTGAGAAAAATAAAAATAATATTATTTATACCATTCATCAAAACCATTCATC
>JAAZFB010000072.1 GCA_012511915.1 Clostridiaceae bacterium | reverse complement strand
GTAACACACCTGTCCTTGCATCTGCAACATGAACAACAATAGCTGCTAATTTTAACCTGTCCATAAACTGTGCCGCTGTTTCGCGACCTCCTATGACACCAAACGATACTACACCACTTGCCCCTAAAGGCAAGTATTTTTTTGTAAGGTTGTAGTCTGCACTATCCTCGAGATTTGGGTAATTAACCCACGAAATCTTATTATGTTGTTTTAAAAACCTTGCGACAGCTAACGCATTTTGGCTGTGTCTTTCTATTCTAAGTGGCAGCGTTTCCATACCAAGGTTTAACAAAAATGCATTTTGCGGTGCCATCGTACAACCCAAATCGCGCATTAACTGTGTTCTTGCTTTTATGATATATGCGCTTTTGCCGAAAGTTTCGGTATAAATAACACCATGATACGATTCATCCGGTGTTGTAAATTCAGGGAATTTACCGTTTTTCCAATTAAAATTGCCGCTGTCGACTATTGCACCGCCTAATGATACAGCATGCCCATCTAAATATTTAGAAGTCGAATGCATTACAATATCCGCGCCATGTTCAATAGGTCTGCAAAGGATAGGGGTAGCAAATGTATTGTCTACTATCAAAGGTACATTATTAGCATGTGCAATGTTTGCAAATCTCTCAATATCTAATACTTTCAAGGTGGGGTTTGCAAGGGTCTCGCCATACAACGCCTTTGTATTGGTTTTAAATGCCTTTTGAATTTGCTCATTCGATGCATTTTGGTCAACAAATGTAACGTCAATGCCCATCCTTTTCATTGTAACCGAAAATAAATTATACGTTCCGCCGTAAATTGCGGAGGAACTTACAAAATGATCACCCGCTTTGCAAATATTTAGTATTGCAAACAATGCAGCTGCCTGTCCGGCGGAAGTACAGAGAGCACCGACACCGCCCTCCATATCAGCAAGCTTCTTTTCAACAGCATCAACAGTCGGGTTTGCAATTCTCGAATAAAAAAAGCCCTCTTGTTGTAAGTCGAAAAGTTTTCCGATTGTATCGCTTGAATCATACTTGTAAGTTGTGCTTTGGTAGATAGGCAATACCCTTGGCTCACCGTTTTTAGGCTGCCATCCCGACTGTATTGCCCTCGTATTTATATGATATTTTTTCATCTTACATACTCCTTTCCGACGATAATTTAAAACATAAGTATTTTATACCCAAGTATGTAAAATGTCAAACCCTCTCTATATTTTGTCGCAAATTAGTTGTCCCATTTCTCTTGTCCCGATAGAGTTTTCATTTTTTGCCGCTATATCCGCTGTTCTGTAACCCTCTTCTAAAACGCTGTTTACTGCTTTGTCTATCGCATCAGCTTCCTGTATTAAGCCAAACGATAGCTCAAGCATCATAGCAACCGATAGAATTGTGGCAATAGGGTTGGCAATCCCTTTACCTGCGATGTCGGGCGCGCTACCGTGAATTGGCTCGTAAATCCCTTTCGAACCTTCGCCTTTTGACGCAGATGCCAACATACCAATAGAGCCTGATATTTGGCTTGCCTCGTCAGAAAGAATATCGCCGAATATATTGTTTGTAACTATAACATCAAACTGAGACGGGTCACGAACTAATTGCATTGCGGCATTATCCACAAGCATATTAATTACTTGAATCTGCGGATATTGCTTTGCTATTTTTTGCACCGTCTCACGCCATAATCTTGATGATTCCAGGACGTTTGCCTTATCTATAGAATGGATTACTTTTTTCCTGTTTGCAGCAATTTCAAAAGCAACCTTGGCAATACGCTCTATTTCAGCTATTGAATAGTGTTCGGTGTCAAATGCACTATCGCCCTCTCTTCCGCTTTTACCAAAATAAATGCCACCGGTAAGTTCACGTACTACAATTACATCAAAGCCTTTTTGTATTATCGACTCTTTAAGCGGGGACGCCGCCGCGAGGGGTGCATATACCTTTGCCGGCCGAATATTGGCAAAACATTCAAGTCCTGCCCTCAGTTGTAAAAGCCCTTGTTCGGGGCGTACCTTTGCGGTTGGGTCGTCCCATTTAGGTCCGCCTACGCTACCGAGCAACACCGCATCCGCATTTTTACATTGTTCAAGGCTGAAATCAGGCAATGCAACACCATATTTATCAATTGCACAACCACCCATTTCAACATAAGTCAAGTTAAAATTATGGTTGTACTTTTGTTCAACCTTTTTTAAAACGTTAATTGCCTCAGAGATTATTTCAACCCCTATTCCATCGCCCTTAATAACAGCAATGTTTTTCGACATAATTTTCGTCATTCTTTTACCCCTTTCGCTTTTTCCCTAATATAGGCTATTTCACCGCCTGCTGCAATGATTTCTTGCATAAACTGCGGAAACGGCTCAGCAGAATAACTTTTATTTGTTGTTTTATTTAAAATTATGCCGGTCGAAAGATCAACCTCAATTTCGTCTCTACTGCCAATTTCGTCGGCTATTTCTTCACATTCTAAAATAGGCAAACCGATATTAATCGCGTTCCTATAAAAAATCCTTGCAAAAGAACGTGCTATTACGCAGGATATCCCGCTACCCTTTATTGCTACAGGGGCGTGCTCACGCGATGAACCACACCCAAAGTTGAACCCTGCAACCATTATATCCCCTTTAGTAACATTCTTGACAAACTCTTTGTCGATATCTACCATGCAATTTTTAGCAAGTTCATCTGGGTCTATGGTGTTAAGGTATCGAGCAGGTATAATAACGTCGGTATCTATGTTATCACCATAAACAAATGCTTTTCCCGTTAGTTTCATAATTATGACCATTAGCCTTTCTGGCTCACAATATTTATTAATGCTTTTATTACGCACTTACCGTGAGCCGGATAAGGCGTGCTGATCGTAATGTACCAAAATGCTGGAGTACAAGGCGCTTTCATTGCCTATCTTTTGTGCAACTTCCGCAAGATGTATTATACCTCCTCAGGTATAGTAATTTTACCGGTTATAGCTGATGCTGCGGCAACTGCCGGGCTTGCTAAATACACTTCACTTTCAATATGCCCCATTCTGCCGATAAAGTTTCTGTTTGTTGTTGCAACACATTTTTCCCCGCTTGTTAAAATGCCCATATGCCCGCCAAGGCATGGTCCGCAAGTGGGCGTACTTACTGCAGCTCCGCTCTCTACCATTGTCTGAATTAGGCCCTCTTGTATCGCCTGCAGGTATATCTTCTGTGTTGCGGGGAACACCAAACAACGCACCCCATCCGCAACCCTTTTGCCTTTTAATATTCTTGCGGCAATCCTTAAATCATTTATCCTGCCATTTGTACAAGAGCCAATAACAACTTGGTCTATATTTACACCGGATAGTTCTGATGCCGGTTTTGTGTTAGACGGCAGATGAGGGCATGCTACGGTATAATCAAGCTCAGATAAATCTATCTCAACCGTATCATAATATTCTGCTTCATCATCAGGT
This sequence comes from Clostridiaceae bacterium, assembly GCA_012511915.1. Taxonomy (GTDB): domain Bacteria; phylum Bacillota; class Clostridia; order Monoglobales; family Firm-18; genus JAAZFB01. The sequence continues at coordinate 9,001 of JAAZFB010000072.1, read as the reverse complement.
TTGAATACCTTATAACTTTTGGATGAATGTTCTCTAATATATACAAGTGTTTTATCATCAACCGGGAAAATGACATTTTTAGCAACCGCTTCAATCGCCATGTTTGCAATAGTAAAACGGTCGTCCATGGATAAATACCGAATTGCATCACCGGTAAATTCCAACGACATATATCGTGCACCGTCAACACCGATTTTACCTATAAGATGAAGAATTATATCTTTACCGCCTACAAATCCTTTTGGTTTTCCCGTTAACAACACCTTTATTGCGTGTGGAACTTTAAACCAAAGCTGACCAGTTGCCATACCCGCTGCCATGTCGGTACTGCCAATACCGGTTGAAAAGGCACCCAATGCACCGTATGTGCAGGTGTGTGAGTCTGCACCGATTACCACATCGCCTGCAGTTACAAGCCCTTTTTCCGGTAACAAGGCGTGTTCTATCCCCATCTGCCCAACCTCAAAGTAGTTTTTTATTGCATACTCTTTTGCAAAGTCGCGTACTATCTTCGCCTGTTGCGCTGATTTTATGTCTTTGTTAGGGCAAAAATGGTCCGGTACAAGAGCGATTTTCTCATTATCAAACACCTTGTTTATGGCTATTTTCTTAAACTCCTGGATGGCAAGTGGGGACGTAATATCATTCCCGAGTACCATATCGAGTGTTGCTGTAATAAGCTCCCCGGGTTTTACATTTGCCTTGCCGGAATGACTTGCTAATATCTTCTGGCTCATAGTCATTGCCATTTTTTATTACCTCCTGTTTTTATAAATAAAAGTTTAGTTGTATTTATTATTGCAAACATTGCAACACCAACATCAGCAAATACTGCATGCCACATTGTTGCGGCATTGATTGTAGCTAAAATCATAACTGAAACTTTAACACTAATTGAAAGTATAATATTTTGCCATACCGTCCTATGTGTAAACTGTGCAATTTCTATTGCCTGTGTTAACTTATTCAAATTATCGCCCATAATCACCACATCGGCCGCCTCTATCGCCGCGTCACTGCCAAGGCCGCCCATGGCGACACCGATATCGGCAAGTGCAAGCGCCGGGGCATCATTTATACCATCACCTATATATGCCGTTACACCATGTTTTTTTATTTCGGTTAACATATTTAACTTATCCTGAGGGAGTAAAGAATAATAAGCCTCTTTTATCCCCAACTCATTCGCAACCCAACTGCCTGATATTTCGGTATCTCCGGTCAAAATTGCGATTTTTTTAATGCCGTCATTTTTGAGCCTTTGTATAGCAGACCCTGCCTCGGGTTTTATTTCGTCGGTAAGAGTAATAAATCCGGCATAATCATCGTCAATCGAAAAATGTACTGCCGCATGCTCTGTCGGATGTGCATTTTTAACAAACTTTTCATTGCCTGCACGCACCTGTTTGCCGTCTATTTTAACAGTTATACCTTTACCTGCAGTTTCGGTAAATTCGGATATTTTTAATTTATCGATTTTTGCACTATATGCATGTAAAATAGCTTGTGCCATCGGATGATTTGAATAATATTCTGCGTACGCGGCAATTTCAAGCAGATTTGGCAGATTTGAGTTTACCTCTTTTATTTTCAAGCACCCTTTTGTCAGTGTACCGGTTTTGTCGAACACTACGGTATCTACTTTTGTAAGCAAATCCAGATAGCTGCCGCCTTTTATGAGTATCCCCTTTTTTGATGCCCTGCCTATTCCGCCGAAATAGCCAAGAGGTATTGAAATTACAAGTGCACACGGGCATGATACCACTAAAAATACTAATGCTGTATATATCCATTTGGTATAAGACTGGTCTAAAAACAACGGAGGCAATATCGCAGTTAATAATGCGGCAGCAATCACGATAGGCGTATACAATTTTGCAAAATGTGTAATTAACCTTTCTGTTTGCGATTTATTTTTCGACGCAAGCTCAGTCAACTCAATTATTTTAGCTGCTGTCGATTTGTTATATGGTTTATCTACCCTTATGGTAAGCGCACCATCTTGGCAGATATATCCGCCAAGCACCGTATCACCGGGTACTAAATCTTTTAAAATAGACTCACCCGTTAGAGCGGAAGCATCAACATATGCAGTACCTTGGACAATTTCGCCGTCAAACGGTATTTTTTCACCCGCTTTTACAACGATATTCTCACCAACCATAATATCATTCGGGTTAACCCTTGTACCATCAACCAAAGTAGCGTAATCCGGCATTATATTAATAAGCGCTTTGATAGCTTTTGTGGATTTCCCGACAGAAACATCCTGTAAAAGCTCACCAGCTTGAAAAAAAAGCATAACAGCTGTTGCTTCCGGATATTCACCGATTATTAATGCCCCAACTGTTGCAATACTCATAAGAAAATTCTCATCAAATAATTGCCCTTTTAACGTATTATTAAGAGCTTTGTATAATATATCCCAACCGGATAATAAATAACTTATAATAAAAAGGTAGACATTATTGTTAGCAAAAAAAGCTATAAAAAATATTATAGTGGATAATAACAACCTTATCAAAAGTGCATTGTAACCTGGCTTTTGGGGTTGATTTTGTTTTCCGTTGCAACATTTGTATGACATATCAAGCACTCCCAATTATTCAGCAATACATTAAGGTTCGCGTATATGCTCCATCGCCATGGAAAATATCTTTTTTACATGGTTATCGCCTATTGAATAGTATGAAAGCCGACCTTTTCGATGCACTAACACTAAACGAAAATGGCGAAGAATTCTAAGTTGATGAGAAACAGCGGATTGGGTCATACCTACTGCCTCGGTAAGCTCTGAAACACACATTTCATTTTCAAACAATCCGCATAAAATTTTTACCCTTGTTGTATCCCCAAAAATTTTAAAAAGTTCTGACATATCATATACTATATCATCATCCGGTATTTTAAAAGCTGTTTTTGGGGCTGATGTCGATTTTTGTTTCATGATTGTAACAAGCCTCCGTTTCTAATGCATGAGCAGTTGTTCATATGTTCATTATATCATTTGTATTTATATGTGTCAATATTTTTTTTAGTATTAGTATGATATGTATTGTTTTAATATATCCCTTGCTATCGGTGCGCAAAGTTCCCCTCCGCTGCCGCCGCTATATTCCAGCATAACGCAAACAACAATTTGCGTTTTATTAACGGATGCAAAACCTACAAACCATGTATGTTCTTTATTGTCCTCCTTTTCCAACAACTCGTTTTCTGCAGTTCCCGTTTTACCGGCTACCGATACATTTCTTATTTGTGCACCTTTTGCTGTGCCTGTTTTTACGGTTTCTATCATCATGTCTTTTATTTGATTTGCTGTTTCGGGTGTTATTGGTTTAAATAATTGTTCCGGCTTTTTCTCGTATACCGTCGTACCATTTTTGTTAACTGCACTCTGTACAATATACGGGCTCATTATAATCCCTTCATTGGCTATTGCACATGTGGTCAGTGCCATTTGCAATGGTGTCGCAAGCGTGGTACCCTGTCCGATAGCAAGAGCAGCACTACCGGCAGCATCGGTGTCTTTTTTCGGAAAAACGCTTTTGGAAAAATTGATATCAAAATCGAAAGTCTTATCAAACCCGAACCGTTGTGCAGTTTCCCTTAACGTTGCACTTGTAAGCCTTGTTCCCAATGTACAAAAAGCATAATTACTGGACAATGCAAATGCTTTTGTTAAATCGATTTCCCCATTTGCTTTTTTACCATAATTAAAAAAAGTCGTATCCCCGATTGTTACAGAGCCGGTGTCAGTATACTCGTCGTTATCAAATCCTTGTTCTATTGCAGATGTTGCGGTTATGATTTTGAATACAGAGCCGGGCGGATATAAGCCGCTTGTTGCCCTTGGTAGCAAAGGCGCTTTATCACTTTCGACAAGCTCGGTCCATTTTTTTACCAATGCATTATCCGACGGGTCAAAATCAGGCTTGCTAACAAGGGCAAGCACTTCACCGGTGTTCGCATTTATGACAACCACGCTACCGTTTCTATTGCCTAACTTATCATAAGCATATCGCTGTAATCGATGATCTAATGTCAGCGTTAAATCATACCCTGCTTTGTTATCCCCGGCAAGGTTAAAAACCTCCGTCCAATCCCCTTTGCCCAAAAGCAAGGTATTGTATTTGCTTTCAATGCCTGCTTTTCCGTATGTCTTTGAATTATATCCTATCACGTGGCAATATAGCCGACCATATTCATATATTCTTTTCTGCCTGTCTGAATAGGCAAGCACAACACCTCTACGGTCTGACACAGAACCTCTTGTAACATCCTCCTCATATGCCCAGAGTCTTTTATTATAAGGATTTTGTAAAACTTCATCACTTTTAAATATTACAAAATAGGTAAGATAACCTATAAGCAAAAGGAATATCAAAATTATAAATATAAGCATTTTAACTATTCTATTGTTTGTCAATGCTTCCCATCTTCCTCTCTTTTGCTGATATGGCTTGCAGCATTCCCAACGAAATAAAACTGCTTATTAACGAGCTGCCCCCGCTACTTATAAACGGCAGAGTAATCCCCGTAAGCGGGATAAGCTTTATAACTCCGCCTATTATTATGAAAGCCTGAAAAGCGAACATTATTGTAATGCCAAGCGAAACCGCTTTATCAAAACCCTCCGGCAATAAAATAGCAATTTTAATACCACGATATACGAATATCAAATACAGTAAAATAATCGCAGCTCCACCAAAAATGCCTAATTCCTCACATATGGCTGAAAAGATAAAATCCGAATTTGCGGCAGGGATAAAATCCGGTCTACCCAAACCAATTCCTCTACCAAAAAAACCGCCGGATGCTATAGCAAACAAAGATTGCGTTATTTGATATCCGGTGTTGGTTATATCGTCCCAAGGGTTCTTCCATGTACTGATACGAATAGCAATATGGCGCATTGTATATGCACCAACTGTGCCAACAACACAACAAACAAAAATGTTTAGTGCAAGAAACAATTTATTATCATCGTATATATATAGCAATGCAATGTATGTAAAAAAGAATAACAGCATCAACCCCCATTCACGCTGTAGCAAAAGAAAAACAACAAAAACAAAAACAAACAGACCGGTTGTAAGGTTCTGAGGTAATTTTAACAATTGTTTATTGTTACCCGTAAAACGTGCCGCTAAGAATAAAATGTAAAAAATCTTAATTACCTCAACCGGTTGAACGGTGTACCCCAAAATTAGTATCCAGTTTTTTGCGCCGTTTATTGTAACACCAATTGCTTGTGTTAAAATATAAAGAATAACCGATACACCAAGGTACAGCCATTTTAGCTTATCCCAGAAATTTATATAACGATAAATAAAATATGCGCCATAAAAGGCACATATTCCGATTAAATACCATCCCACCTGAGCTATGCCAAGTAGATAATTTAACCTACAAAGCATAACCATACCTATCGTAACAAGCATAGAAGAGATTAAAAATAAATATTCATCACCCAAGCGAAAAAATATAATTGCCCCGTAAGTCATTATTGTAAGAATTAAAATACAACCGCCGATATAGAGTGTTTGATAGTTTAGCGGAAAACGATAAAAAAACAAAAGTAAAAAAGCAAGCACATTTACTAAAACAATCATAGCTATTGGTTGTTTAACAAGTGATGCTTTCATTGTCTTTTTACCTTTCTGTACGCAAAAAATTCGCATATAAAAACTATGCTTATCGTTTATTGCTATTCCAACACTACCAAAAATTCAAGCTGCCCAATCCTGATTTTATCCTCACTGTCTAATATAAGTTGCTTCTTGCCCATTTTAATTCCGTTTATATACGTTCCGTTTGTACTTTTTAAATCAACAATGTACCATTCACCTTCATTATAATACAGCTTTACATGTCGTGCCGATAAATACAAATCATCTATTGAGATATCACATTCCGCATCTCGTCCAATAATAAGGATTTCCTTATCGAGTTTGTATACCGGATTAACATCAAAATAAAGGCTGTGTTTATCAGTAACCAGCCTTAAATACGGCATACCTTTGGGAATTCCCTTTGGACGTGCGGTATTGATTTTTCTGATATCAAGAAAAATCATTCGTATAATACCAAAAATGAACAGGTAAATTATTGCCGTAAATATGTACTTAAAAACAGACGATAATACAACAAATACTTGTGTCATATCATTTTATACCTAATCTATTTTTGTCTGAGATTAGTATTACCTTTCTTATGCTTAATCAGGGAGTTAAACAATATGTTCGACACCGCTTATTATGCTAAAAGCATTCTGTCGCTTATGCCTTCAAACCTATCCAACAGATCGGTAACTTTTAGGCTTTTCTTTTCTTCGCCTGAGACATCGTATACAACTTTACCCTCATGCATCATAATCAACCTATTTCCCAAACGAATAGCATCCTTCATATTATGGGTAATCATAATAGTAGTTAGCTGTTGCTTGGCAACCAGTTCCTCAGTCAAATTTAAAACTTTGACAGCTGTTTTAGGGTCAAGTGCGGCTGTATGCTCATCTAACAACAAGATTTTTGGTTTTTGAAGTGTTGCCATTAGTAATGTTAATGCCTGACGTTGTCCGCCTGAGAGCAACCCAACCTTAACACATAAACGCGTTTCTAACCCCAATCCCAATAACTTTAAATATTCTCCGAAAAAATCCTTTTCCTCTTTCTTTACGCCCCATCTAAGCCCTCTTACTTTCCCGCGTCTGTTGGCAATCGCAAGGTTTTCCATAATTTCCATATCGCCTGCCGTGCCCCTCATTGGGTCTTGGAAAACCCTGCCCATAAAGGCAGAGCGTTTATACTCCGGCATTTTGGATATATCCTTACTATCCAATATAATTTGCCCTGATTCCGGCATATATACCCCTGCAATCATATTAAGCAGCGTAGTTTTACCAGAACCATTCCCACCAATTACTGAGACAAATTCTTTTTCTTTAATATGCAAATTAAAGTTTGACAATACACGGTTTTCATTAATTGTACCAAGGTTGAATATTTTTGTCAAATTACGAACCTTTAACATATCATTACACCGCTTTCTGCCTTATAAAAGCCTTCTTCATGGTTGGAATTGCCAATGCCATTGCAACAATAATGGCGGTAAATAATTTTAAATTGGTAGATTTTAAGCCTAAACGAAGTACAATGGCAATTACTACTCGATAAACAACCGAACCTGCTACAACGGATGCCATTTTATAATAAAAATTAAATCGGTTTCCAAAAATAACTTCACCGATTATTACTGATGCTAAACCAATGACAATTGTCCCCGTCCCCATACCAACATCGGCGTAGCCCTGACTTTGAGCAACTAAGCCACCGGATAATGCCACAAGCCCATTACTTATTAAAAGACCTAATACTTTCATTCTGTCAGTATTGCCTCCCATTGCACGTACCATATACTCATTACTGCCTGTTGCCCTGATCAACTCACCAATTTCAGTCCCAAAAAACCAATATAAAACTGTTATAATAATAACGGTAAATATCGTGCCTATTACAAGAGTTACCGACGCTTTATTAAAAGTATCGGGAAGTAAAAGTTGAGCGCGTGAAAACACAGTATCCAAACCAAGCATTGCAATATTTGCCTTGCCGCTCATTATGGATAAGTTAATTGAATATAATGCAATCATAGACAATATTCCGGACAGAATAGACGGGATTTTAAGTTTGGTATTTAAAAAACCCGTTACCGCACCGGCTAAAAAGCCGGTGGTAAGGGCTATTAACAGACTAAAAAACGGATTGTATCCGACAACAATAAAGACAGCACTAACTGCACCGCCCAGAGCAAAACTGCCGTCAACAGTCATATCTGCATAATCCAAAAGCTTAAAAGTAATATAAACGCCAAGTGTCATTATCCCCCAAAGCACGCCCTGTGCAATCGCACTTTGGATTGACATCAATAATCCTTCCAATTTATCCTCCAGTATACGATCCGTTATTCGATAATTCTTGCCTTTTTAAGCAAATCATCAGGTATGGTAATACCTAATTTATTTGCAACACTTTTATTAACCAATAATTCATAATTGTTAAGATATAAAATAGGCATATCAGCAGGGTCAACATTATTCCGGATAATGTCAACAGCTTGCGTACTGGTCAACTTGCCAAGTTCATAATAACTGATTCCGTATGTAGCAAGCCCGCCGTTTTTTAACATTCCCTCTTCGCCTGCGATAATTGGTATTCCGGCTTCGTCCGCAATTAATGATACAGTTGCCATACCCGAAGCAACCATATTATCAGTAGGAGCATAAATTACATCAGCCTTACCTACCAAAGATTCAACTACAGATTGAATTTCAGAAGATAGTGAAACGCTTGCATCTAAAACTACAAGATCCAATTTAAGTGCGGCTTCTTTTGCAAGATTCATCTGGAAAACCGAATTGGACTCGCTGGAGTTGTATAAGACTGCTACACTTTTCGCTTCAGGTAATATATCTTTTAACAATTGCATTTGTTCTGCTACCGGTGTTAAGTCTGATGTTCCGGCAATATTAGTACCGGATTTTTTGTTTGACAGTACCAATTTGGAATCTGCAGGGTCGGTTACCGCAGTAACTAAAATTGGTATTGTGGTGGTTTCACTTGCCATAGCCTGCGCCGCCGGGGTAGCAATTGCCAAAACTAAATCTACTTTATCATTAACAAATTTTGCCGCAATAGTTTGACAGTTTGACTTTTCGCCTTGTGCGTTTTGGTAGTCTATTGTAAAGTCTTTATCCTTTACAAGACCTGCCGCTTCTAATCCGTCAACAAACCCCTGATATGAAGCATCCAACGCATCATGTGTTACTAATTGAAGCACCCCAATCTTAAATACTTCTTGTTGCTTTGAATCATTCGACCCAACGCAGGCGGTAAAGATTATTGCAACACAAATAATTAATGCCGCAAACAAACTTCTACTTGCTTTTTTTGTCATCCTAATAATGTCCCCCTTTCTTAATATAATAATTTAATTTTCC
>JAAZFB010000071.1 GCA_012511915.1 Clostridiaceae bacterium | reverse complement strand
GGTTTAAATCCGTACTACTGCTAACAGCATATATAAGAAATGGCACAGAAATATTGTGCTTAATTTCAAGTTCGTGTAAGTGCCACTTCTCATATACGCAAAACGTTAGCCACCATTCAAGCTCACAAATTCATCAATATCTACTTGGTTGTGAACTACCATCCCATCGGCTCTGCCGTGGGTGGGTAGTTCACTAGTTAACAGTATTCCCAAGCATACGTGAAATCTGCCCCGTAGCCCACTTTCCGTTCCTGCGTGGTGTCATACCCTCAAGTGAGTTCAAAGTGGCGCAAATCTCCTTTAAGGTGGCTCCACGTTCACGCATATCTCGCGCCACCTTTTTGGCATTCTGATAGCCGTCATCATTCAGCGCGGAATCCCTACGTGATTGCGCTGACGCCTCGGCCATCTTCAATATATGCTCTTTCGGTATCTCGGGTCGCCCAAGACTTGTCCGCCATACACCGTTTTTTGACGTAAAACCGCCCTTCTCGGCAATCTGCTTCCTGCGTACGTCCAACGCAAGTTTCGTGTTTATTCGCCCGATAATCGCCTGATGCTCGTACACAGCAAACAGCATCGTCAATATCAACCTGGAACTGCTCGGAGCGTCACAAAATCGTATGTTCTCCTCACCCATTTCATCCAATATCTCCAATGCGTCCTTGGCGTTCCTGAACCTGTCAGCCTTTGCTATGACCAACATGGCATCGTTCGCCTTGGCATACGCTATGGCACGCTGCAACTCCGTACACCTGTCTAGTTTCGTACCGCTATATACCTCTACAAATTCGGCAATCGGTTCGTGCCCGTTCATAAAATAGCGATTGATGGCTTTCTGGGCTTCAAGACCTAGTCCTGATTCGCCCTGTTTCTTCGTGGATACACGTACCCACGATACATAAGATCTGTCTTTCGTTCCCATAACTTCAATTATTAATTCTGATACAAAGTTAATATAAAATTCTTACAATTACAAATATTTTGTACTTTGTGGTTGTTCTTGTTGTACTTTGTGGTTGTTCTTGTTGTACTTTGTGGTTGTTCGGTGATTATTTATGGTCGTTCGGCTAGTTGTTTGATAATCGTTCATCCGTTTGTTCGCCAGTCGTTCAGCAGTCGTCCACCAGTCGTTCGCCCACCCCAGTAAACCAGTATCGGTGTTATGTCGCGTTTGGTATTATACGCCACACACTACTTGTCGCCACCCAATACTACTCCACACCTGCTACTCTATTACACATTGTACTATGTATTATATTGTACTATGCACCACATAGTACAGCTCTACACATAACAAAAAAAGCGGATCCCCGGCTTACCGGGAACCCGCAAATCTTACTTTTTTGATACATCGAATAATTGTCCTATGCCATCTATCAGGCAACCGAGGATTAATAATATTGCTATCACACGCTTCCTTTTTTAAAGAGTGAACGGAAAATATATCTATTTTTGCGAACTTTCGCATCATACGCGGCGGCATATTCCCGCGTTGCATTTTCAGGCCTAACAAGGATTACCGTTGTTTTATCAATACGCAATGGCACAAGCCATTTTTCGCGTTTCTTCTGGGCATCTATCATGCGCTTTAGTTCCCCATAACGTGGTTTTTCGTCAATACGCATCAATTCTCTCTCTGACGCTGCACTTTTTAATGTATAATCTTTCATTTTTCCAAGTTTTTTCGTGTTTCCGAATTACGGAGCAATTCGGCATTTTCAAATTTGCGGCTCGCCCTGGTTGAGCGTTTGCCTGATACTCTTTTTAGTTTCATGATTCCTTTTGTTCTATAATTTTATAAATCGCGTTTTGAGAATAAGGCTGATTTTCGCCATCCAATTCAATGGTGAATAAAAGCTCGTGAAAAGTATCGGTAAATTTTGAATCTATTAATACGTCAAATCTACCATCAAAATAATATACAAATGCCTGGCAATTACCAAGTGAACGTGTTTTTCGTACAATGGTTGCGGCAATGTAACGTTTTTGTTTTTGAGTGAGTGTCATAACGATATTCGTTTAGAAATTCTCACATAAACAAATACTGTCAAAATCAACGCCACAACAAGCAGCGAGACCCCGATCCAGAAATTTTTACCTACAATGAGAAACCCGGCAATACATAATGCCACAGCCGGAATTAAAATGTTTGTTTTTAGTGTTTTCATGATTTTGTTTTTTAGCAATTTTGCATTTTTTGAAATCCATCCCAGTGTGCCTTTACCCGCTCTGTTATATCTGGCACTAATCCGCCTTGTTGTTTTACCGTATGGTTCCCCGTTTTAGGTGAAACCATTATCCAATCATACCCAGATCCATTTGGCTTTACGTAGAGCGTGGTTTCGTGTTTCCCCGTTTCCCATAGGGTCGCCCCCGTTGTTACCCTGATGTTCGATGCAGTCCTTTTGTCTTTTGTTGTTTTCATGATTTTGTTTGTTTAAATTGTTAATGTTTTGTTCCCTGTTTCCATACCAGGGTTTAACGCCCGGACCATTGTTCAAATTGGTAGCAATCTTTTGTTTTATCGCCAGCAATCCGAATAAATGATATTACAAATGGCGTCTTGGTTTCGGGATGGAAAAGCCTTTTTGCTGATAATTTATCAAATGTAAGAGCATATCTTACACCCTTTTGCCTTGTGAATTTTAACCCTTGATTTGTTAGCGCAATACATAGTTTAACAAATTGGTATTGTTTGTCTTTTTCTTTTAAAGTCATAATAAAAATGTTTTTATACAGATTAGTTCAATTGTTATTCTTCCGTTATTTATGCCACCCACAAATTTCCTAAAGAATCAATCCTATACGTCCTAAGG
>JAAZFB010000070.1 GCA_012511915.1 Clostridiaceae bacterium | reverse complement strand
ACGCAGATGCCATGCTTGCTAAACTTAAGGCGGTCAGCTTCACAGATGCCTTCATCAAGTACAGCGAGTAAACATATACGTAATGATGCCTACTGGAGAATCTCTCTCTGGTAGGCATCATTTTTTTGCTCTTTTTTGTACGAAGGGCTTCTTTTTTTCCAGTGGGTAGTGAGGACAAGAGTTCTCAGACTGTCGCTTCGGCTGTTCCACACAACTTACAAACTCTTGCTTTTAATCCATCTTCAAAAGGGTTACGTTTATGACTATAGATAACTGCGTCATTACGTATTTTGTCACTAAATGAACTTTGCCCTTTACAATCAGAATATTTTGCGAAATAGAGTCGTTTTTCACCTTTAGCCGTCTTATATGGTACACACCATTTCCCTTGCCCATCTTGATGCGAGCGAATAATTTGGGCAATGCTGCTTTTACGCTTTGCTGCAAGTGTTTTTAAGCAACTATACTCCATAAGGTAAGCAAAGTAATTTAAGTTGTTAAAATTACTTGCCATTCGGTAGTAGTTACAGATTCCTCGCAATTCTGCGTTGTAGGTTGAAACAATCTCGTATTACGTAGGGTGACAACCCCCGGCTCAGTTAACGCATCCACGTCACCCGAAGTGTCTCCTCCATTTGCAAGCATTGCTTGACGGAAGTAGTGAATCAAGTCATCAATAGCTAAGTTGCTGTCTGTTTCAAAAAACCACTCGTCCAAGCCACCTGCGTAGTAATACTGGTTTGCGTGCATTCCCATAACGATATCCGCTATACAGGAGGGATTCAATGTACCAGTAAATGTTCGCAAAGGGGCTGTCCAAACTTCACCGTCAGCACGGTTACACAGAACTATCTGAGATGTTTTTTCTGTCACGTTTATGATTGCAGAGAGAAAATACCAACCACCATTGGAAAGATGAGACCAAGCATAAACAATTTCAACTATTATGTTGATTTTGAAAAAGTGTACGCAAATGTCGAAAGTATAAAAATTGAGCTCAACATTATGAATTCACTCATTGGCTCAAAAGACATTGAGGCAGATTTCGTAATGTTACTGAAATCTCTGATGAACCTATGAAAGCAACTGAATTAAAATACAGCGACTGGCGTATGATGATCGTAAATATGATTTGGTTTGAAGACCAGCCACTGTTTCTAGAACACACAGAGCCTGATTATCTGAAAAAGAACCTTGCACCGGGAAGAACTACGTCTTTTGACTGTCAGATGCAAAATCTCGAAGGAAAATATATCTGGGTAAAGTTGACTTTCAGCCGTGCCGAAACAAACAATAATGATGATTTCAGGTTTGTATTTATTGTTCAGGATATCCACGAAAATACTATTGAATTACTGTCTACTCTTAAAAAAAATGAAGAACTTGCTTCAAAAGACTCCTTAACCGGTGTATATAACCGTGGCAGAATTGAAACCGAGCTATATAACGCTATCGAAAATAAAAAAGTAGGCGAACGGTCTCTTTCTATTATGATGATAGATATCGATAATTTTAAAATGGTCAATGATATGTTTGGTCATTCCATAGGGGATATCACTTTAAAGCACTTTGTTGCAATTTCCTATGGTTTCTTGAAATCCTATAACATAAAAATGGGACGTTGGGGCGGCGATGAATTTGTAGCCGTGTGCTATGATATAAATGCCTCGGAGCTTATGAACATTGCTGAAAATATGAGAGTAAAAATCTCCGAAGCAAAATTCGATACTGTTGGTAGTATCACTTGCAGTATCGGTATAGCCGAGATAAGTAAAAATGACAAGGTAAAAGAGGTATTCGAGCGTGTTGACAAAGCAATGTACTCTGCGAAATCAAGTGGAAGAAACTGCGTTAAGGTTTAAGTCTATCGCCAGTTGTATGCTATTCATCGTCGGCTATTATCAATATACTTGATATGGCCAGTGCATCGTGTTGGCTTTGTTTTTACATGAATACTGGGAATATTATTGTTCCTTGGCTTCAGATGCCTGCCACTGGTAGTTTTTAGGGCATATCATCCATCAGATTTTTGTAACACTGTGCCAGCAGATTCAAAACCACCGCCCACTCCAGATGCTGAGAGAACAGGAATACCCGCCATGTTGATAGTGTCTATGTCGCGGTAGATTGTGCGGGGGGAAACTTCAAACATATCCGCTGATCACGCGGGGAGGTGGCGGCTAAAAAGGTTTTGTGAAAATGCGGCTCACTGAAAACTAAAAAGCCTCACCTCATAATAAACATGGAAACCATGAGGATTTTTTTTATTTAAGGACAATGGGTGCATTGACGACCTAAAGAAATTCGGGTATAATATCTTTAGGTTCATGAAGGGGGTGAGCATGATGCCAAACATAAAATCAAGTACTGATCTGCGCAATAATTATAATGAAATCTCTACTTTTTGTCACGAAAGCCGCGAACCTGTTTTTATCACTAAAAACGGACAGGGAGACTTAGCTGTCATGAGCATTGAGACTTTTGAAATGCTCAACGGCAAGCTGGAGCTATATCGATTGCTTGACGAAGGCAGGGCTGCTGTCAAAGCAGGAAAGAAACGTCCGCTTCAAGAGGTCATGAAAGACATCAAACGGGGTATCACAAATGGCGAAATATAGGGTTGATGTATCTGAAACAGCCGAAAACGACCTCAGAGATATTGTGCGATACATTGCTTCTCAGTTGTCTGCTCCTATATCCGCGCTCCAAATGATGGAGTTTCTCGAAGAAGCGATGTCAAGTCTTTCGGAGATGCCGCAGCGCTGCCCACTTTTGGTGGATGAGCGTCTATTTCAAATGGGATACCGAAAGATAATTGTAAAAAACTACGTTGTGTTCTTTTCCATCGATGAGAAGAACTATGTTGTTGACATTGAAAGAATCCTGTACGGCAGACGCGACTGGCTAAGAATTTTGTAAAATCTTCATCCAGGGCGATTCCAATGGCAACCTGAACCCGTAAAAACCTGCAACCCGTGGAGAAGTCGCTGCCATCCTAAAAAGGTTTTGGGAAAATGCGGCTTACTGAAAACTAAAAAGCTTCACCTCATGGCAAATTCGGTATAGATGCAAATAAACGTCAGCTATGCCGATATTTTATGTTGATGGACTCGTTTAGTAAATTGTTGCAGTGAGATGCTTTTGCGAAAGCAAACCTGTTGTAAAACGGTGTTGTGCGTTGTAAAGTGCCGGTATAAAGGAAGTTGAGGGGGATAGGCCTAAATGACGAGCAAAATCATTGTTCGCGAGTATAAGCCGGGAGACCCAAGCCTGGTTGCACATTTAAATATGGTTCTTTATCAAAAGCATTATGGTTTCAAAGGTATCTTCGAGTATTATCTTGTAAAAGGGCTGGCAGAATTTTTAGAGAACCCTGATGGAAGCCAGCTGTGGGT
>JAAZFB010000069.1 GCA_012511915.1 Clostridiaceae bacterium | reverse complement strand
CTATTGGACGACGCGAACGAAATTCGTCCAACATCATATAAATACGCCTGGCATCTTTTCCTCGTGCATTAAATGCCTGTGAATTGATAATCATCACATTGATGGCGCTGTCGGATGCGAAACGATCTATCTCTGTTAATTGGGAGGAATAGTAGATAAAGGAACGAATTCTCTTGCCATAGTCCTCGGCAAAATACTCTTCGGTGATCTGGAACGATTTATAGACACCTTCCCGCATGGCGACCGATGGGACCACTATGATGAACTTGCTCCATCCATAGCGTTTATTTAACTCATACATTGTCTTGATATAGGTATAGGTTTTGCCTACGCCGGTTTCCATTTCAACCGTCAGGTTATAGTGCCCTTCCAGACTTTTGGAAGGTTCGATCTGCTGAACACGTTGGATCTTCCGGAGTTGCTCCAGGATGATATCATCTTTCAACTCCGGAACCACGCGCGCATTGCCGTAACCGGTAAAATTCTGGACGTTAAACAAGGCGACGGCAGCACTGCTCGCCCCCCTATCAATCATGTAGGAGAAAGTTTGAAAAGGCTGCCCGGAAAAGACATCGCAGACTGCTTTGGCTGCATCCGCCTGGAATTTTTGATGTTTGAAACGTAATTTCATTTTTGATATCCTTCGAAAAATCGTTTAGGATGAGTCATAGATGCCCCGTTATTAGACTGGGTTCTCTCCATAAAAGGTAACCATCATCTTTTTAAAAATAAGCAACGCGAGACTACTAACCTGTTCTTTCTCGTCATTATCAAGAATTACATCACCCGAGCTGGGTATATCTATTTCATTAATCCACCATTTATCAATTTTTATACAAAGCTCGAGTAGTCTTCCCAAACTAGCAATGTCATCCCGGTTGATCCCATCCCACAAACGATTCACAAGTTCATGCACATAAGAATTTCTTAATATTTTTAGTTGCAAGAAAGCATCGTAATCAACCTGATTTATGGCACCCATATCCACAAACCAAAGCATCGTCGCCTTTAAAATATCTTTGTTTCCTTTATCATCAACGATACGGTTTTTGATACTGTTCCTGTAAATTTCATTTTGCTCGTATTTCACATTTCCCATATTATCGATGGAACAATCCATACATAAGAAAGACTCAACACGTTTTATTGTTGACTCGATAAAATTTTCGTACAAGCCTATATAGAGAGCAAAGAATGATAAGTAACCCTGTAAGTATTTTTTGTTCGATAATATCTCAAACTTGTTATCCATAATTCGTTGTTCCAATCATTTTCTTTATCTTCCGCAGGGTTAACTTTCCGAATTTAAATCACCTTTACACTCGTATTAGGGGCGAGGAGTCTGAAGATTTCCTCCACATTGATTCGGGCAGGGCTATCAGCAAAACCTCCATCCCTGAAAACCACACGCAAGGGTTGACGATTAGCGATCTCCTTGACCAGGCTTTCGCTAACGTTTTCAGAAAAACAAGCAATGAGATCACCTTCGTTATAAGTGTGAACTGTTACCCCTGCAATTTCTTCCTGGGTGTGCGGGAGAGAAAGCGGCAAGCCCCACTCCAACAGGCAGCCATAGAGCAGGTCCAGGCCTGTGCGGTCTTCTTTGATGTTGGAAGTCATCTGGTCTAGCAGAGTTTGGTCATACTCGCCAGCGGAATAGTAGACGTCCTTCATATTACTTTCAGCCAGTTTGAGCACCCTGAAACCGATATCGGGAATTGCTTTTGGTTCTTCGCCTAGTTTTAACTGCTGATTATCTTGTTTATGCTCGGCTTTAATCTTCTCACCTGCCCTGCGGATGCGTTCTTTACCGATCTCGCATATGTTCTCATAACCGGCTTTGAAAGCTTCAGAGTCTTCCTCGATTTTTTCGGCCAGTTGTACCATGATGAACTTACGCTCGCCACCGTCTTCTGAATTTAGATGCATAACGGCGTGGGCTGTAGAGCCTGTACCGTAAAAAAAATCGAGGATTACTTCATCTTCTACTGTAGTTGATTCACTTAACCGTTTAAGCATATGAACAAATTTCTGACCTTTAACTTCTTGATTAATCTCCAAAATCTTTGATATCTTTTCGCCGGAGAAGGAAACTATTGCAATGCTATTAAGATCATCATACTCATTACAATTCCATGTGTCTTCAATTGGATATCTCTCTGGACGGTTTTCGTGATTTATGAAGTGCAGAAGATCTAATTGTTGCTCAGTTGATAAACCTAAATCCGTTAGTTTTTCATTGATATTAGGTTCTCTTTTTACCAGTGGTTTGAAATTTGTATTCTCAATATACTTTTTTATGAAATCGAGATTGTTATGATTTTTTGAATAGAAAAACATCACGT
>JAAZFB010000068.1 GCA_012511915.1 Clostridiaceae bacterium | reverse complement strand
GTTGCGCCTCCGGCTGATATTTATGGGAAAATTAAAGAAGCGGATTCAAGACAAGCAATCCACTCTCTGGGTTGGGGCATTTCGAAAGACAATAAGAACATTGATGAAACAATAAAATATTTTGATTTCTGGATGTCAACTGAAGGTCAAAAGCTTAACGCTTATGGTGTAAAGGGATTGCATTATACAGAGCAAAACGGTAAAATCACATTTACGGATGCTGTGCTTAACGCTGAAAAAGGTGTACCTACATATATGAGAAATCAGGGACAGGTAGAAATAGGAACTATTGGCTCTGTTTACGCGGAGGTTGTAGCAATGAACGATATTGGCAGGGAGGGTTATAATCTTTATAGTGATAATCAATACTGTATAATTCCAGTTTATATAGATTCTTTCAGCGATGAGGAGCAAGCGGTATTTGACTCATATTACAATACAATCAAAACATATGTTGACGAGCAGGAACAGAAATGGGTAACAGGTGCAGAAATACTTGACGATGCGGCATGGCAAAAATACACTGATTCTCTTGATAAAATGAATTTGGGAAAACTTGTGAAAATAGAAAATGATGCTTTGAAAAGAGAGCAGAACAAGTAATATATTCGCCGAAACAACAAAGTAATATTTAAATCACCAAATTGAAATTTGGATGAATAAAAATGAGTTTGAGATACCGATATGTTAAGGTGTCCCATATTCTAAAAAACTATTTTTAAAAGGAGGACTATTTCGTGAAAAAGCTTATCAGTATTTTTATCACAGTGGCAATCCTTGTTACAATGTTTGGGGTAATGGCAGCAGAAAACGAATTGGATATTCAGTATTCAATTAACAATGGGGTAACGTGGCAATCTGTTCCTGGGTTTGATGCAGCAACTACAGAGTATACTATTATCTTACCGGCTAATGTTCTTACGGTAAACATCCGTGCAATTATGCCGGATGAAGGCTTGTGGTGGACGACCTGCCGAAGTTTTGAAAGAAAAGACACAGTTTTCAATCCTAATATAGGTGCGGCACTGCTCGGAGACTTTCATTCACAAATTGTTGAAACAGGCTATATTAGATCATTGACGTATGAAGGCAGAACAAACAATAATATTATTCCAATAGTACTTGAGGAAACAAACGCCTTTGTACATTATAAGGCAGAGAATGCAGGATCTGCAACAAAATATAGCATTTTATTATATACTAAGCAACCGAGGCTTACAGAATATAATATTAATAGGACTGTTTTTTCAAGCACAGATCCCATACCGTTTGTAAGCGGTGCTGCGGCGTTTAACGATAACAGAAGTATCTTGGATTCTTCTGCGCCGGGCACCAGCACATCAGGAAACGGCAGAACGTGGGCGCTTGCTAATATTTCAGAGAGCCTTGAGGGGGCAAGCATGTTTGTATTGCCATTTACAAACATGGTTAAATCCGGAAGCGGCGCGATTAACAATCCTACGGAAGAACTGTTCAACTTTAAAGCAGATACTGGGGGAAAGGTTGTAATTTTAACAGAAAACGATGTATCACCTACCTCAGTGTATCGCACTGCTGGCACTGACTGGAAGGCTGGTGAGGGAAACGGCAGCTCCCCTAACGGAATAACCACATTCTCTTCTCCGAGAAACAAAAATAACTATTCAAACATTAAATATGCTGCATTGGCATACAAATGGAGAAGCTCACCAAAATCCTCTTTCCCGGCTACTGATCAGTATAACGCCTACAGGCTTGATACCCCAGGTATAAACATGGGCAATATAGTAAATGATCTACATGTTAAGGATAATACAAAGCTATTATATTCATATGAAAAGAGCTTTGAAGCAGGAGAGAGTGTGAGCATCGGAAACATAGGGACGTTTACTGCTTCGGAAAGTTCTGATAATTTAATGGCTGTTTTTGTAATATGGGATATACAGCCACATGTAACGATCAATAGTGTTCAAGCAGTAAATGATAGCGGAGATTTATATATAATAACCGACACAAGTTCACAAAACACAGCAACGAGTGTGCAGGATATGTATGCTGCAATCTATTCGGACGGAAAAATGACAGATCTAAGAATGATATCGTATTCAGACGGGGAAAATACATTTCTGTTTGAAGACACTGAGCTTACCGGTAATGAAACCGTAAAGATATTGGTACTTAACACAGAATAATTAAAGCCATTGATAATTAATAACTATTCGTATTTAGCATCAGACATACTTATTTATTAAGTCTGAGGTGATACAAGATTTGCCGCTATTAACCTAGATAGCGGTAGTCTTGTTGAGGGTAGTAGAAGATGAAAATAATAAAAAAATCATTACTGTTGTTCCTTGTCGTTTCAATGATATGTTCATGTGGTGCAATAACTCCTTTTGGCATTCAAGGTGTTTCTGCAGCAATCAGTGCGTCATATTCAGAACCGAGCGTAACCCCACCGGCTGGGGTACACCCAAGGATTCTATTTACAACGGTTGATATTCCGTCAATCAGTGCAGGACTTTTGAGCAAACAAAATGCATCTGCTGTATCCATACTTAATTCATATGTGGCGATGAGGAGCAAGCCTCATTTGACGGTGATGCAGAAGGAAGCTATGATCAGAATTTGCTTGGCAAAATTGAGGGTCTCGCCTTTGATTACGCGGTAAGAGGTACTGCTTAAGAGTATATTAAAAGGTTAAATAACTTGCTAAGATGCACCATATATCAAAAAAGGACCATTAAGTATAAAGATATGGTCGATGAATATTTGTACATTATATTTTGATTCACATAAAATATAAAAAAAAAAGGAGGAATTAAAAAATGAAAAAGATTAGACGGTTATTATCGATTTTGGTAGTTTTGTCAATGCTCCTTAGCATTGTGACGATCACATATGCTGATCCAACAGTACTTTTGAATGAAGCGTTTGAATCACCGGTTGCGGATAACGCAAACTATGCTACAGAAGGTGGCTGGACAGGTATTTCCACTAATAAAGGCGGACAGGATGCAGGATATGACGGTACATACGGTTTTGCACCCGTATCACGTGCCGGAAGTCAAACATGGAGACAGAACCTAAAGCTTACAAAATATTTTTTGTCACCGGGGATGAAGGCAACAAGCGGAAAATATACAATCCGATTCATGTATAACAGAGGCTCAAAATCAGCTGAGAGCAATGTGTATGTAAATGCAAACGGCGATGAG